>NZ_LR134420.1 GCF_900637865.1 Legionella adelaidensis | reverse complement strand
CTCCAAAGTACAGGCCATCAGTGCTTGCAAGAAGTGTATTCGAAAAAAAAGAAGAAACTAAAAAACATACAGAGAATACCTTCCGTGTCATGCCACATCCTTAATCAATTTTTTTTTAGATGCTAGCAATATATCACAGCTTTTAAAAGTAATAAATTATTGAAAAGAGATAAAATTTGCACTGAGAAATCTCAGTGCAAATAGAGAATTATTGAATAGTATCACCGCTTGTATCTACTGCTTTATCTTTTGGTAAAGACTCTAGCTTTTTGGCATCACTTCGTGAAATCCAAATATCGAATGTTTTGCCATCTTTGGTGGTTAATTGATGTTTGACTAGATCTTTATCTTTTGCTGTAGTTGACATCATTGTGTCTGAACTATTGCTGGTAGATGAATCATCAGCAAATAGTGGTGTTGAAACCAAAGTTATCATACCCAACAAAGAAGCGGTTATTAATTTCATGTTTATCTCCATATATTTTTAAGGTTTTTTTTAATCGATGTTTACTGTACCGCCCCATTCATTATTTATATTAATACTATCAGCATATGCCGAAGTACCTTGAGGCGATTTTTTTAGTTGATTAGCATTTTCTCTGCTTGTTAAAAAGCTAATTTTTGTACCGTTTGTCAGAGTGATAGTTCCATTTACCATGTCATCTGAATTTGCATTGCTTGCGTTAGTAGCAAAAACTTGAGGCGATAACGCGATTGCTAATGCTAAACCAGAAGCTTTAATAATAGTTTTCATAATAATTCTCCTAAGCAAATATGTGTAGCTATGACTACGACTAAAGTATAGCCAAGTTTGTTTTCTTTACAGTTAAAAGCGTAGACGATGGTATGTAAAAATGTCAAGTGCTTGATTTTTATATATACTTTAAGTGTAAAAAAAATGTAAACATTATTTTTTCTTCTTTTTTTCAAAATAGAAATTCAAAAAATAGAAGCTTGTTGCAGAGCCTGTAACAGCAAATAACAGCGGTACTAGAAAGCTAAATTTAATATGGGTCAATTCGAAAATTAATAAGATGGCGGTTATAGGCATTTTTTGCGCGGCAGCCAGGAATGCCGTAGAGCCTATTAAGGCGTAAGCATTGAGGCTATTGCTTTCACTGAGAAAATTCCAGAGACCTCCTAATACCACACCCATTAAAGCACCATTGGCAAGACAGGGGGTGAGCAGGCCGCCTTTACTTCCCGAGCGTAAGCTACTCCAGGTTATTATCATGCGTAAAACAAATAAAATGAGGCTAAGAGTAAGAGTTAATTCGTCGTCGAATTCTAATTGAACAGGGCTTTTGCCATTGCCGAGAAGGGCGGGAAATAGTATGGCGAGAAATCCTATGCATAGAAAATTAAGAATAGGGTAGATGAGCAATCTTTTGTCTTGTGGGGCATTTTTTCTTGCTTCAGTTGTCGCTTTTATAAAAAAATAAGCCACTGCGCCGAAAAAAGGGCCGGTGAGGATGGACCATATTATTAATGAATAGTTAATGTGATAGGTAGAGAAGTAGTAGAGTGGTTTATTCCCTAATCCTATCCACGAGACGACTACGGCTATGGTGGAAATTACCAAAGCAGGAATTACTGCTTCCCAACTGAGGGTCAGTAATAAGACTTCGAGGACATAGGTTGCCCCTGATAGTGGAACATTATAAACAGCTGCTAAACCCCCACCTGCTGCACAGGCTAGTAAAATTTTAGTTTGTTTATTGCTCAACCCTATTTTTTTTTCCCATTGAATAGCTGCCAGAGCGCCCATTTCTCGCGGGGCAGCCTCTCGTCCCAGTGGCGAGCCTAAAGCAATAGTAATTATCTGTAAAAAAGCGTGGACTATGGTAGTAATAACCGGCATGGTTCTGGTTTTAACGGCCTCAGCGACACTTACGATAGGACTTGCAAAACGTGCAAGTAGCCACCAGCCGAGGCTGGCAATAATCCCACAAAGGGCCAGGACACAAAGCCTTCTTAATGGCGAGGCGTTTAACACGCCCTGCAAGAACGTTTCATTGCTAATCATTTGGTGAATGCTATAACCATAAGCAAGATGTTGGACGGCATGAAGTACATAGGTAAGTACAATACCGATAAGTCCTACAATTACACCAAGGATGGGTATAGACAAATAGTAAGCCCAAAAGGAGAAAGTTGTTTTCTTTGGAGTCAAGGTAGTGGGTACTTGTGTATTTATTTAAATAGAATAAATTAAAATAGAACTTAGGAAAATCTTTATATCCGTCTTTACCATTTTTTTAAACTCTATCTTTTCCCTGTTTGTCTATACTTTAAGGGAGATTTTAAGGAGAGATTATGAAAACGGTAATAGCTTCTATCTTTGCCTGTAGTTTAGCAATGCCTTTAGCATATGCAGATACATCTACTGAAAAGCAAACGATGGCCACATTTCAAACCCAAGATGGAAAAACGGTTCGGTGTATGGTGCATCCTGATGACAAAGAGCATTTTTCGAAGGTAAAGAGTGGGGACACGGTTAAACTAATTATTTGCCCTATGGATGGAGAATGTAATCCTTTAGCTGGAGGTTAGTTCTTTTTTTCTTGAGGCATTGTAGTGCTGCAATGTGGTGGTAAAAGACAGCTACCACTTTAAAGTCTTTTAGTTATTTAGATTGGTGGCAAGACTCCACTAATTCTCCGCCTTTGCAGGTTAGGCCTCTCGGCCCAACCTGCAATCTTTACCATTTTTTTAAACTCTATCTTTTCCCTGTTTGTCTATACTTTAAGGGAGATTTTAAGGAGAGATTATGAAAACGTTAATAGCTTCTATTTTTGCCTGTAGTTTAGCAATGCCTTTAGCATATGCAGATACGTCTACTGAAAAGCAAACGATGGCCACATTTCAAACCCAAGATGGAAAAACGGTTCGGTGTATGGTGCACCCTGATGACAAAGAGCATTTTTCGAAGATAAAGAGCGGGGACACTGTGAAATTAATGACACTTTGTGATGATGAGCTGGCTGCTGGAGGTTGTAATTGGGGGAATCAAACTTTACCAACTGTATTGGAATAACTTCTTATAGCGGGTGTGCTGGACCTACAATATGCATAGGAGGTCTTTTATGAAATTAAGAATGCTGCTGCTAATCGTTTCATTAGGTTTTGGAGTTTCTTTAACTGCTAATGCAGATAGTAGTTCGGAAAAAGAAACTACGGCGACTTTTAAAACGCAGGATGGGAAAACGATTCGTTGTATGATTCATCCTAATGATAAGGTTAATTTTTATCAGATTAAACAGGGTGAAAATGTTAAATTGCTAATTTTACCAGATGAGTTGGAGTTAGGGGCGGATATGAAGGGTAGTATGTATTAATAATCCTAAGTCCATAGAATAAAGCCCCTTTCGGGGCTTTATTGTATCATTTTTCCTATTTTAGTTATGAGAATTTGATGCATTGTTATGTGCGTCATTTTCATTGCTAGTGCTTGCATCAGCCAACTTCTTTTGCAATTTTTTAGCTTTTTCTAAGTGCTGCTTTACGCGCGCTTTTGTTTTTTCCATCAGTGCTTTTACTTTGCCATTGCTGATGTGGCCTTTAAACTGTTGGTTTATTGTATCTAACGCGCTTTGATGTCCTGAGACCATTGCATCTATGTATGCCTTCTCAAAATCCACCCCTTGTAAAGAACTTAAGCTGCTGAGCTCTTGTTGTCCTTTTTGTTGCAGATCTTTCACCATGTCAGTATCAACCGCGTCAATATTAGTTTTTTTGCTTACTTCCATGGTTTTTTCCAAACCTTGGGTATGATCTTTCTTTAGCATCTTGGCATAGTCAGTATCTTGTTTATTCATATCTTTTGTTAGGGCTAAATCAGCTAAAGCGACTTCATTTTTGTTTAAGGTGATAAGAAAAGCAATAAATTCGCCGTCTTTATTACTTTGGACATTTTGTCCGTTTTGGGTGGCGGTTTGGGTTTGGCTGGTAGTATTAGCAGTGCTGTTGTTAGAATCTACTGCAAAGACAGAAGAAGAGGCTAATAACAATAAAGATAAATATATTTTTTTTGATTTCATTTTACTTTTCCTTGTTTTATGTTTTCCGGGATTGATTAATGCATAACCGGCAAAATACTAGCAGAGATAGAAGAGGGATTGCAATTGGGGTTAGCACAGCGATTATCGCGGTGTAAAATTTTTGCTCCCTCACGGTTTCGCGCGGAAATTTGGGGTGGGGGCTGCACGGAATTTGATTTGGTGCGACACGAAATATATAGAAATTACCTCGTTTTATGTTTTAACCATAACAAAAATATTTTCTCTTTTTCTTCTATATTTAATCGCCTTCTTTTTAACCACAATTGCAATTGATTCCCTTCCCACCACGCTATAATATCCGGATCAATATAATTTTTCTGACAGATTGAAGGCGTGTGGCCTAAAATTTGTGCAACCTCGCCAATGGTTTCTTTTAACTTATCCTTCGTAGGAGGGCTTCCCTCTCGTATGGTAGCAACAAGTCGATAAAAGGTTTCCCGGCAAGCAGTCCAGGTCCGAAAATCTTTTGCAGTAAAGGGTTTTTTGGTTATATCTTTCAAACAACCATTTACTTCTTGGGAGGTGATGGTATTAATTTGTCCTTTATCATCTTTGTACTTAAATAATTCATACCCAGGGATTTCTTCGCATTTCTCCAAAATTTTAATTATTTTGCGATGGGTGAGGATAATATGCCACATATGGGCATTTTTTCCGGTAAATTCGAGAATTGCTTTGTTTTTTTCTAGGGACAAGTGCTTTTTTCTTAAGGTGGTCAATCCATACGATTTATTTTCTTTTGCATAAATTGCTGTGCCAATACGTACACAAGCATTATCTAATAGATAAAGAATAGCTGCTATAACTTGAGACTTTGCTAAGGTAATAGGTTTTTGTAATTGTTGGTCCACATGTTTTCGAATCTTTGGCAAAGACTTACCAAACTCTATAATCGTGTTAAACTTTTTTTGTTGGCGGGCTTCGCGCCAAAGTGGATGATAAATATATTGTTTTCGATTGCGCTCATCTCTGCCAGTTGCTTGTATATGACCGTTTGGATAAGGAGAAATCCACACGTTACTGTAAGCAGGAGGGATTGCCAGGGAGTTAATTCGTTTAATAACGCTTGGATCAGTAATTAATACGCCGGTAGGGCTATAGTAAGAAAAACCTTTACCCTTTTTTTTTCTGGAAATTCCAGGAAGAGAATCTTTCACATAGCGCAAAGATGCTTCTTTAGCGATTTTTTCGCACTCTTCCGCTGTATAAAGTGATGGAGAGGATTCATGTTTAATAGGAAACCCTCCTGGTTAGTGAATGGTTTTATTACCTTTAACGGATTTTTTCCCACCACGGAGATAATAAGTGGCTATAAGCTCTAATACATAAGGTACTATAGGCATGGTTTTTAGTTGCCTGCCTTTTCGGGTTTTGCTCTCCAGTATCCGGCGTAAAATAATTCCCACCAGTTTCAAGCGAATATAATTAATAATAATTTTATAAAGCATTGTGTCCTCATTAAGACGTGTATATTTTCTATTTAAAGTATAGTAGCAATGTGTACAAATAAATCAAATATAGTTAAATAAGTGCAAATCTTCATACCAAGTTTACGGTTTTAGGGTACAATAAGTGTCTGTCTAGTTGAGAAAACAAAATGCCAATTTCGCATTTATTGTGTACATTATTAGTAGTGGTTATTTGGGGTTTAAATTTCATTTTTGTTAAATTTGCATTAGATGAAATGTCCCCTTTAATGCTTTGCGCATTGCGTTTTCTTTTGGCTAGTTTACCTGCAATTTTTTTCATCAAACCTCCTGCCATTCCTTTTCGCATGGTGGCCACCTATGGTTTGATCATGTTCGCGATGCAGTTTTCCTTTTTCTTTTTGGGGATGCATGCGGGTATGACCCCAGGGCTTGCTTCACTGGTCATGCAAGTACAAGTATTTTTTAGTATGTTATTTGCAGCTATATTCTTAAAAGATAAGCCAGTGCCTATTCAAGTGTTTGGAGCATTGTTAGCTTTTGGTGGCATAGCTATTGTTGCTCTGCATTGTGATCAAAATGTCACTATTTCGGGATTTATATTAATTTTGTTGGCTGCAGCTACTTGGGGGTTTGGAAATTTAATCACAAAAAAAGCAAAAAAGATTAATATGATGGCCCTGGTGGTTTGGGGAAGTTTTGTTGCCAGCATCCCTTTAACTGTTCTTGCTTTTCTCTTTGAAGGCCCTGAAACGATCTTTACCAGTTTACGAGCCATCAGTATCTGGGGCGTTGTTTCGGTCCTTTATATTGTATATTTTTCTACGTGGATAGGTTATGGGGTGTGGAACTGGCTAATTAGCCGTTATCCAGTCAATACCATTGTTCCTTTTACTCTCCTAGTTCCTGTAGTGGGGCTAGTAAGTTCAGTTATTATATTGGATGAGCCTTTTCAGCAATGGAAGTTATTAGCCAGTATCATGGTATTGACTGGATTGTGCTTTCATATTGTTAGCGCCCGTTTTGCCTCCCCTGTGAAAGAAACAATCGCTAATTCTCAGTAGGTAGTTGTGATTTTACTTTGATAGATCCGCCACAAATATCGCCTTCTTCTATACCTACTAGCCATTTATTTAAAACTTTAATGCGCTCCTGGGTAAATCGGGTGAGTTCAAGCTGTAAACAGAGAGGGTAAATCGAACCATAATATTGTGCTTGATCGCTATGAGGGAATTGCATTTCTATTTGGGCATCGCGATATTTAGCCCACGTATCTTGCGCAATTTTCATCTTTTCAACAAAGACAGGATCATCGGCGTATTTTTTCAAAATCTCTTGAAAAACTCTCTCCATCTCGCTCTTCGCATTTTTGAGTTCTAATGCCGCGCAGCGGTTCAACTCAATCTGGGTCTTAGCTTCTTCCATGCAGTCGGATGGTTCGGGTGTTTCAGCGGAGGCTATCTCAGTAAAAAAAATCAAAACCAGGAATAAAAATCGCATAGAACCTCAAAGGTGTTTTCAAATTGTGACTAAAATAACAGATCCGCGCCATGACCGTAAGGAGAAATTTAATTAATGTGCAATCAAACATATCACACTGGATAGATAGTAGGTTGGTGCTGATAGGCCCAACAAACGATGTTGAATGAGATGAATTTGTTGGGCCGTTGGCACCAACCTCCGTTTATTTCAGAAGCATAGCCCTGTAGACCAAAAGGACATAATTAGAGGATAATTGCAATTTCCTTATAATTAAATGTAGGTTGGTGCTGATAGGCCCAACAAACGATGTTGAATGAGATGAATTTGTTGGGCCGTTGGCACCAACCTACGTTTATTTCAGAAGCATAGCCCTGTAGACCAAAAGGACATAATTCGAGGATAATTGCAATTTCCTTATAATTAAATGTAGGTTGGTGCCGATAGGCCCAACAAACGATGTTGAATGAAATGAATTTGTTGGCCGTTCGCCAACCTACAATAGAGTTTAAAACCCGTGGAATTGAAAGGGTAATATAGAACTTACGCGCAATAAGAGGTACAATTTGGCACAATTCTTGTCATTGTTGTTATCTAATGAAAAAAAAAATTCACGGTAGGGCTTGGCCTATATACCGGCGATTGCTTATTTATGTAAAGCCTTTTTGGCCAGTACTATTGCTAGGTATTTTCGCCAATATATTTTATTCAGCTATTGATGCTGGGTTTACTTATATGATGCGCCCTTTTCTGGATAAGAGTTTTATTCATCTTGATATGGATTTCGTGCGCAAAATTCCTTTTATTGTTTTAATTGGGATAACTGTTCGTGGTTTGGTCAGTGCCGCGGGTAGTTATTGTATGACTTGGGTAGCACGCTCAGTCGTGCAAGTTTTACGTAGACAAGTTTTTGCTCATATTATTCGTTTACCTGCTGATTATTATGATGAAGCTACGGCAGGCCAATTATTATCAAAAATTCTATATAACGTAGAGCAAGTCGCCCAAGTCAGCGCGGATGCTCTTACTGATTTTATCCAAAATACTTGTTTAGTCATTGGACTGCTTTCTGTGATGATGATTGTTTGTTGGCAGTTATCGTTAATGTTTTTATTAACCATTCCTTTTATTGGTATTTTAGTTAATTTTACGAATAAACGCGTGCGCCGTATTAGCCATAAAGTGCAGAAATCTATGGGGGAAGTCACTGAAATTGCTGGGGAAGCTATTGAAGGCTATCGGGTAATCCGTATTTTTAATGGTGAACAATTTGAACTAAAGAAATTTAATCACGCTACTGAAGTATCACGAATCAATGATATGAAGGTCGCTGTGAGTAAAGGTATTAATGTTTTTGGTGTACAGTTTATTATTGCTTTCGGCATTGCGGCTATTATTTATGCTGCTATTCAATTGGCTACAGTAATCACAGTAACTGCGGGCTCTTTTTTAGCGATTATAGCTGCTATGTTGCAGTTAATTAAACCGATGAAAACTTTAACTACTTTAAATGCCACAATCCAAAAAGGCCTAGCAGGTGCTGAAAGTGTTTTTTCTCTTTTAGATCACCCGGATGAAAAAAGACAGGGCATCGAGCTTTCTAAGCCTGTGGAAGGAACTATATGTTTTGAAAATGTTTCCTTTGCTTATCGTCAAGGGAAAAATGTACTGCATGAAGTGAGTTTCGCGGTTAAGGCGGGGGAGACCGTTGCCTTGGTAGGTCATTCTGGTAGCGGAAAAACGACAATTTCCAGTTTGATTCCCCGTTTTTATGAGCTGCAACAAGGGCAAATTACCTTGGACGGCATTCCCCTTCAAAAGATTTCTTTACCTAGTCTCCGAGCACAGATGGCTTTGGTCACCCAACAGGTCACCTTATTTAATGATTCTATTGCCAATAATATTGCTTACGGTCGCTTTGACAGTAGTCGTGAAAAAATTATCGAAGCGGCTAAATTGGCTTATGCCGATGAGTTTATTCGCCAGTTGCCACAGGGATACGATACGAAGGTAGGGGAAAACGGCGTGTTACTTTCTGGAGGGCAAAGACAACGCATTGCGATTGCTCGCGCTATTTTAAAAGATGCGCCTATACTCATTCTTGATGAAGCTACTTCAGCGCTTGATTCTGAATCCGAACGCTATATTCAAAAAGCCTTGGAACATGTAATGAAAAACCGCACCACTATAGTCATTGCGCATCGCTTGTCTACTATTCAGCAGGCGGACAAGATTATAGTTTTACAAAAAGGAAAGGTAGTAGAACAGGGAACCCATGAAGAATTACTGAAATTAAATACGCATTATGCCCAGCTTTATAATATTCAGACACAAGTAGGTGAGTTAGCGGAATATGACATGGTTGCGGCAGAATGATAACGGCTTGGTTAAATAAAGTATGGTATGAAGATCATCCTGCTCGATGGGCTCTATACCCATTTTCACTAGTATTCCAGGGAATTATTACCGTTCGCTCTTGGTATTTAAAAAATTTTCGTCAAAAGAAGTTTCCTGTTCCTATTATTGTAGTTGGAAATATAAACGTTGGGGGTGTTGGAAAAACCCCTTTGGTGGTTGAATTAGCCCGTAGTTTTTCTGCCAAAGATTATAAAGTAGGTATTGTGAGTAGAGGGTTTCAGGCAGGAGTCAAACAATTTCCCTATGAAGTGCAAGAAAATGATCAGGCTGATTTAGTAGGGGATGAACCTCTATTGCTGGCAAAAAAAGCCGGATGCCCAGTAGTCATTGACCCCGATAGGGCAGAGGCTGTTCGATATTTATGTGAAAAAAAAAATTGTAATTTAATTATCAGTGATGATGGATTACAACACTACCGCATGGGAAGAGCTATTGAAATTGCGGTTATAGACTATCGCTCTATGGGAAATGGTTTATTATTGCCTGCAGGTCCTCTACGAGAAAAAATTTCCCGACTTAAAACTGTCGATTTTATTGTTGCCAATGGGGTAAAAAAGCAGGGATGTTATTCTATGGAGTTAGTGGGAAATGAGGTGATTCACTTAAAAACGGGAAAAGTGATTCCTATAAATGAATTACAAACTCCCATTGCTGCGGTGGCAGGATTAGGAAATCCGCAGCGTTTTTTTAATTCCTTACAGGAAAAAGGGATTTCTTTTAAACCCTACCCGTTTAAAGATCATCACTCCTTTGCTGAAAAAGATTTTTCCTTTCCAGAAAAAATTATAGTGATGACAGAAAAAGATGCGGTAAAATGCACGGCCTTTGCCAAAGAAAATTTTTATTTCTTACCTGTGAGGGCTGAATTAGATAATGCTTTTTGGGAAGCCTTATGGTGTCACAAACAATTGCAAAAAAAATAAAAACAAGTTTAATTCCCTACCTTTTTTTACCTCTAATTACTTTAGTTAGCTCAATTTGCTTTGCTGAAGAAGAGGTGAAGCAGGCAAAGTTCCTCCCTACCGACGCGTCTTATGCGAATTGGATTTTTTCAGGTATTGTGACGAATGAAAGCGGCGAGTCATATGGATATTATTTCCAAATGCAAAGAGAAAATAATACCTTTCATGCTACTACTGCGGTGTTTAAGGAAGAAAATAAAGAAATGGTATTAGAAGAAGACGCCTATGCAGATTTAACAGAGATTGAAAAATATAATTGGCGGGTAGGTCAAACTTTTCTTAAATTCAACCCAATTAATGACAGCTGGATTTTTGGATTTAAAACAAAAGACTCCGTAGGTTTTAACTTTAGAGTAGATATGTTAGATCAGGAAGGCAAAGCACCTGATAGGAACGTTTTACGCTCCGGTATCGAGTTAGTAATTAACCAAACTAGCCGCTTAAATGGTCATATTCAACTGACAACTGAAGAAAAAGAACAGTTTGTCACCGCTAAAAATGCTTGGTTTAGACAAATAGGGTATGCCAATGCGCCGATTAACATAAATTCTCTTTCTGGCGTATTATGCCGATTTAACGATAATAGCGGTTTTTATTCAGTTAATTTAAAAGCAAAAGATGCCATACAAGGAGCGGTCACAGGAGCCTGTGATGCCAATGGTGCAAGTTCATTAATTTCTCAATTTATTCGCGTAAAAGAAGAGAAAGATGGCGCCTGGCTAATTCAGAGCAAAGTTCCCCCACAACGTTTCACCCTACAAAACAGTAAGCAACAAAATAGCATTATTGCCGGTTTTGTAACCGATGGGAAATTGAATGGTTTTTGTATGATTAATCCGCTAACAAATGAAACGGTATAATTTCTCGCCTCCCGATTCCATGTAGATTGGCGCCGAAAGACTCATGAAGCGTCTGAGAGTGAAATACCAAACTGTTACCGAGCCAGTAAGCGGAGTCTTTAGTGGTGCGTACAGCAAGATCTCCGCTCCCTCACAGTCGCGGCTGGTTAAAATCTGTTGAAAAGGCTGATAATCTTTCTGGGCTGTGGGCATTAACCTACATTTTAACTTCAGGAGGATCCGGTAAAAATAACACCAAAATGGCTGCAATAATCAATGACACGGGCACGGCTAATAACGCGATTTGATAATCGCCCACCGTATAATTTTCAGTTTGGCCCAAATTATCAAGAAAAAGTCCAATTAAAGGCTGCAACAAAGGTGCTGTTATTACCGCTAAGGTATTAGTAAAACCTGTGCAAGTGGATAAAGAATTAGCAGGGGCGAGTTCGTTGGCAATAGTATACGCCAGCATATAGGCACCACAGCAGATTCCAATTAAGAACATTAAAATTCCCATAACTGCATGGCTTTCAACAGGAGCAAATAAAGCTAACAAAACTAAAAGAGTGGTAGAAAGACAGGAGCTAAGAATTACCAGCTTACGACTTCTAAATCGGATAGCTAAAATAGCAAAAAGAGGACAGCTTACACCTGCGCCTAAAAAGAATAATGCGCCAATAAAGCTCGCTTCGGCCAGGGAACATGAGAGTTTAACTTTAATAAAAGGAACCGCCCATAAAGCACCAAAAACTGTAACAATCGTAAAACTTAAGCCCACGAATAATCCATTAACCCAAGCACGTTTGTTAGAAATAATTTGAAAGAATTGTTGTGAATAATTAATAGTGGACGGGTGAGTTTTTTCGCTGTCGGGTATGAAGCGATAACATAAAAAAGAAATAAGAAGGCCAACAATCCCGGCACCACTTATAAATCCTCTCCATCCCCAGTAATTTAACAAACTCCCTAAACTCACCATTCCTATAACAGTTACAATAAACCCTAAGGTTTCCGATAGACCAATCATAAAAGGAAACTGCCGTAGGGGGAAATGCTGGCGAAGAATATGGGATAAACCAATAAAAGCAAATGCGGAACCCGCGCCAATTAAAAAACGACCAATAAATAGTCCCAAAAGAGTATGACTGCTAGCAAATACAATGCATCCAATACTACAAATAAAGGCATTAGTAGCCATTAACGTGCGACTGTTTTTGCGATCATAAAGAATGCCCACAGGAATTTGTAATGAGGTATAAACTATATATAAAGAACTTCCCAGTAAACCAGCAACAAAGGCGGTTAAATCAAATTCTTGCATGATAGCGCCTATGACAACTCCCGAAGAAAGTTGCATAAAGAATTGAAAAAGGACAAAAGAAACCCCTACTAACCAAATGCCAATGCGTTGATTAGGTACTGTAATACTTGTTGCGATCATTTAACCTACTTGATGAATTTTAATTAACATCCCTGCTTGGGGATGATCGAGATAATAAACTTTTCCCAACTTGATCCGCTGCTGTTGAGTAAACTTAAAAGTGGCTGCATGCGGTGGTGTGAAAAGTGCTTCAGTGCTTAAAAGAATATAATTTCCCGGTTTTAAATTTAAGGTTCCTTCAACCTCCCAGCCATTTTTTGCAGCCAATGGAAAGGCAATTTTTTTCTGGCTATTCTTAGGCTGTAACCAACTATAGTTAGCTAAAACTTGAAATTGGGGTTTACGCTTCAATTGCCAATATTCGTTATTTAATTGAGAAGCAGAAACAGGTAAAAGATGATAAGGTTTTTTATCTTTACCCACACTGTCTTTTATTGTTACGTCAGGTTTCATTGTTTTTTGTAAAAAAAGACTATGCTCTTCTTGCAGGGTATTTTGACTAAAAATAATTAAATCAACTTGCACAAGAGATGATTTTTGTTGAGCTATTACTGAGTAAGAGAATAATACTAAAGCAAGAAAACTGAAAACGTATTTCATGGATTAGTTTTTATTGTTTGCAGGTTGCTGCATTATACCCAAGAAACTTCAAAATGCTAGGTTTTGAGCGCGTCGATTTTTGTGTTTGGGAAATTTGTAATAGCCAGTTATTGGGAGCTTTTTTTTGGTTTTCCGGTCGCAAAAAAGCGACAGAGCAAAATTTCGTGCGAAAGGTCAAATTTGCGTTCCATAACGGTTGTTGCTCGGTCAAAAATAATGTTGAAAAAAAGGGACGTCCTTTAGGCCGCAGGCCCAACCCACTTTATTCCTTTCAAAAACAAAATGTTCATATTATAATCATCATTTTTGCCAGAGAGAAAAGGATTATGCGTTTTCAACTGATTGATTCAGCTACAAATATTGTTGTCGATACAGTAGAAGAAACGGAAATATACTTGGCAAGCGGAGGGTACGGCCATGTTAATGAACTCAAAGGGGAACATTTATCCTGGGTGATAAAAACAGAAAGGCCACTGGAGGAAATCAGATCCATGGCGGGAGCGAAGTTTGTTCATAGTGACAGTAAATACCTTGCAGATTGTACATTTTCTCATGAATGCGCCCTGTTTTGTCAGGTATATGGAAAAAATAGCGCTTTTTATTATGAACGAACAAGGGATGAACCTAGAAAGTTAATTATGGCTAAAATGCCTGGTGAGTGTTTAGATAATTTTGCAGAGTCAATAACAACAGAGGAAGACTTCATAAATACTGTTTTAGCCATTCTCTATAGTATTCAAAACTTGCATGACTTAGGAATAATCCATCTTGATATTAAAGTTGATAATTTATATGTGAGCAGAAGACAAGATGGATCGCTCGCTGTTTATCCCGTCGATTTTGGGCGGGCACGGGAGATAGGTATGCCAACTTTGGCTGGATACACCGAATATATGCCGCCTGAATTAAAGTCTTCTCTTCCGGCTGCCGGTTGGCAGGATGATTATATGCTGGGAGAGCTTATAAGTTATTTATATGAATATTGCCTTGAGAATTCGTTTGAGGAGACGATGCTCCTGTACGGTCGCAATTTACCTGAATTTCTTGATCAATTGGATAAAGACAATCAATGGTTTAAAAATGAATATAAATATTCTACTGACGAATTAATCCGATTATTTGAAGAATATGCGGCACGTCATAACATTTCAGTAAAAGTTGAAAAAAAACCCATTGATGGTTTCAAATCTGTTTGGCTAGAGATAATGGAGCGGCGCGAAAAGACTTCCATGCTAAAAGATTTTCTCTACAATGCCCTTGAACCGCTGAAATCTCAAAATGCTACCAAACATGCGGAAGTAACAGAACTTATCAAAAAAGCAATGACACTGGAGGAGTGGGTAAAAATCATAGAGTTTTTGGAAGATATAGAAACAGAGCAGCCTCCCCACAAACGAAGAAGAACGAGTACCCTTGGTTTCTTTGCTAGCGAAAATCGAAGTGAGAATTCTTCCTTGCTTGAACAAATTAGAGAAACAATGCCTACCTGGGTACTGGCTCAATTGCCAACAGAGTCCAATCCTCCCGTTAAGTCAATGGGGCAGTAGGAAAAGCAAGTGGTTGAATGGTTGGGTCTTCTGACCCAACCCAGGATTACAGGTCAAATATCTTATTAATAGAAAGCGATAAAGCTTGCGTATTAACGCGTAAAGTATCGGTTGTATATATCGTGCCGGACGCGGTGTATTGGACACCCAGGATGCTAGAGGTGTTTAAAAACGCCTGCTGATGATCAACCGTATTGCTGCCTGATGTTGCATAGGTATAGGATGCATCTATAAACCAGGTGGGACTTATAAAATAGGCCATACCCAGCTGTGCTGCTCCGCCCCAAGCCCAAATAGGTGGTGAAGAATAGCTAATTAATCCTGTAACATTAACGGTTACTCCATTAAATTGGGCATAGCCAATAGAATAGTAATTACTGGATTGTAAATTAAATAACGCAGGACCTGCTCCTAGATAAACGTATTTATTGCCAAAGGATTGCCCAATGAAGCCCAACAAGGTGAATTCATGGTTAGTATTGACTTGTACCGAGTCTGCATTGACCCATCCAAACAATGGGCTGGTGACTCCTGTATTGCTCGTCATTAGCCCCACTTGGGGAATGTAAAGATTAGGGTTTGTAGCCGTTGTACCTAAATATTGGTACGAGAATTTAAGCCCATATAAATAATCAGTTCCGCTATAGTGTTTTAAATAACCCGCCTGGAGGCTTGGCATTACCGTGGTGTTAGTTTTATTAAAAGGAGCACCTGTCCCTTGTGCGTTGCCATTGGAACTTATTCCGGTACTCGTTTGAATTCCCGCAATACCTTTTCCCCATGATTTTTGATTGATATTAACCCAATCATAATTCGCCCCAAGACCTAGAAACATACCTTCGTGTATTAAATCCAATTCACCTACACTGCCGGCGAAACAAGCTGAGCTCCCTAATAAACTGGCACTTAAAACAATCCATCTTTTCAATTCATTTCTCCATGTAAATTTAAAGTTTCCTAAAAGTAATAAAAATATTTCATATATTTATTAAGTTAAAGGGTAATTTTATTTCTTAATTTGATAAGACAATCAACAGCATTAAAGGCGGATGGATAAGCTGAAAGACATGGATTTGAATTATGAATCTTTTCTCTTAGCTCTTCAGTAGTGGAGCCACTAACAATTCCATTGCCCACTATTATGTCATTTAGAGCAAACTGGGTAAAACAGTAACGAATATGAGACATAATGTTTTTATAATGTTCCAGATTCGCTTTTAGAATTAAACCTAATGCAATATAACCATCAAAAGACTTGTTTTGATGGTAAGTATTAATTACAAATGGAATTTCGTAAGCGCCTGCTTGTAATAACTCAACTTGATAATCATACCCTGCATTTTTAACTAACGGTAAACACAAATTAAGTTGTTCGGAAGCCAATTGTTTATGTACTTCAGAAGAAACTAGTAATATTTTAGGCATAAGATAATTTTTAAAATAACAATTCCGTGTTCCACCCATATCCGCTTATTCAAGATCATAGGCGCCACATATATTGCCTGATGATAAACCGAAGGGTCAAGTCTATTTTATCTTAACTTAATTATTTGATTTTTAATTGTAAAAATAAAAATATTTTTATAAAAGCAGGTGAATAATATTGGTAACCGTTCTATGGAAGTTTTATATAGATACGCTTTGAACTGGTCGGAGTGACAGGAATTGAACCTGCGACCCCTGCCTCCCGAAGGCAGTGCTCTACCAGGCTGAGCTACACTCCGTTAATGATCGCGTTCTATGGCGTAGTATGCGAAAGCCTTTAAGGCTTCTTTGTATTCTGAGTCAGGGAGATGTTGTAAAGCTGTGAGGGCTTTGTCTACTTCTCTGGCCGCTACTTCCCTTGTGAATTCTATTGCTTTAGTTTCAGTAATAGCTTCCAGAATAGCTGGGAGATTGGCAAGTGCTCCTTGCCGTATACTTTGATTTACACACGCTTTTTGTTCCGGGGTTCCGGTTCGTAAGACATGGATTAAGGGTAAAGTTGGTTTCCCATCGGCTAGATCATCCCCAATATTTTTACCTAAGGTTTTGGGGTCTGAGCAGTAGTCTAGTGCGTCATCTATTAGTTGAAATGCATTTCCTACGTGTAAACCGAAATCGTACAAGGCTCTTTCTGTAGTCTCATCACTACCGCTAATCAGGGCTCCCAAGGTAGACGAAGCTGCGAATAATAAAGAAGTTTTAGAGCGGATGACTTCAAAATATTCTTCTTCAGTTACTGCAGGGTTATTCCGATTCGCTAATTGTTTTAATTCACCGCAACCGATTTGGTAGGAAATGTCAGTTAAAAGGCGCATTATTTTCATATTACCTACCGCAATCATCAATTGCATGTATTGGGTAAATAAATGATCGCCTACTAAAATGCTGGCTTTACTGCCCCAAATTTCATTGGCGGTTTCTCGACCCCTTCGCAAGGTAGACTCATCAATGACGTCGTCGTGAAGTAAAGTTGCCGTGTGGAAAAATTCCACCATAGTGGCTAAAATAATGTGATCCATTCCTAAATAATTGCAGGCTCTGCTTGCCAATAAGACAAGTAGTGGTCTTAAACGCTTGCCACCGCTTTGGACGATATGATTGGTAAGATCGTCGATTAAGGTTACCTGTGATTGCGTTTTTTCAATAATTAAGGCATTAACGGCTTCAAAATCTTTACTCACCAGCGTGCGCAATTGGTGAATCGTCATGGTCTAATCCTAAGCAAAGAATGGATGAATGCTAAGGGTGAGAAGGGTAAATTGTCAAGAATATGGCTTTAAATTCTTTGTTTTTATACATACCCGTATGACTGAACTTTACCTTAAATTCATTGAGGAGACTTGCGACACTAACCTACATGTTTTTGTGTCTTGATCTTTGTGTTGTAATTCTTTAATAATGGAATCACCACGGATGAAATGAGAGGGCATACCATGCTTCATGATTTATTTTCCTGGCTCCATCACGAAGGTGTCTTCCCTGGCTTGCTTTCATACTCTCCCGCAGAAATTGAAGTTGAATACCAAAAAACTTTACAAGAGCAGCGAAAGCTCCTCAGCGAAGTTCGCATCGAAAAACTGTTACCTGCGCTAGCTCAAAAATCTTCAGATAGTGGGGCACTACTAAAAGAGAATGAAAAATATTTGCACTTTCTTGCAGTTCTAAAAGAAAAAAGTAGCTCCCCAACCTCTAATGCATATGAAGTAATTTTTGAATATATTTTTACTCTACCAGATGAGCTAATTTTGCAACAACAATTAATAGTATTATTTCATTCTTTTCTGAAAGTAGATGGAGAAGGCGCACTTGCTTATTATGCCCATAACCAAAAATTAGCTAGTTATAAAGAAATAGCTTTCCTTGTTAAACAATATCAAGTGGATTGTTATTATGAGAAATTAGCTTGTGCTTTGGCAGAACAAGAGAATCCTATAGGAATTGCTTTCATATATAGAAAATTTATTGATAACCCCGAAGAGTTATGTGCATTCCTATTATGGTTAATCAGAAATAATGTTTCTGTGGAAAAGATTTTAACAGCGAATATCCTTCAGGATTTTTTAAGTTATAACTTGGTACAATTGGGTGAGGTTGATGGACCTATAGCCAGCTTATATCAACTGTTAAACGCCTATAATGAGACCATACCACTATCCCAGGCCGCTGGGAAAATTGCTTGCTTAGAAAGAGGTTTTCAAACCTTTTCCCTAACGGGGGTGAGGTGTATCCCCGAGACTTTGTCTTCTGTCGAAGTGACTTTCCTGGAGCCGCAATTTACCTTTAGTGATAAAAATTTTGATAATTTATACGCTTTTTTTAACGATGATTTTTTACTCGCAGCTTTTTATGTGAATGAAAGTGAGAAAGATCCGGTTTGGAATTCGAAGCTGCAAGAACTGTTTAATCAGCATATTTCCCATCAGAAATTAGCCAAAATAATTAATTTTTCTGCAGAGCATGGCCCCCGGATGTTAAGTTATTTGGCGTCTTTATTAACGATGAGTACGCTTTCTCAGATGATTGAAGAACTTGAGATGGCCATTTTCCATTTGCTTCCTTACTCTCCGGCATTACAGGAAAGAATTGATATTGGGGTAGTAGAGAAGTTTTTAGAAAATATGGACAGGGTATTCCATGCTGAAGGGGAAGTAATTCATCAGCTCATGTCATTATTTTCAACTTATGAAAAAAGCAATACAGAAATAGCCTCTTTAGTGTATGAAAAAATAATAGATAAGGTTTTGAAGTTCCCTTGTTCCTTGGAGGATCCTTCCCTGGTTTATCGTTTAAAAAAATATAAGGGAAAAAATGAAATTATTACTAAAAAGATAAAAGAGTTAGAGGATAGTTATTTACGCTGTTTAAGCGAAGAGGTAGGTGAGGTATTTGAGCGAAATAATTTTTATGCTCTTGAAGATGCCTGGTCAAAAATAGTTCCTCAATTAGCTTGTTTAAGTGAGTTTTCTTCGTCCCCCCATCTATGCCCTACGGATAAATATGAATTATACCGCAGTATTGCTACAGCGCTTTTTGTACGTAATAAAACATTTAATTTAGATGCTTTTATTGAAGCAATTGATATAGAACCGCAATTAGATGCAGAGGGTGTGAACAATTATGAACGGCTTTTGATTGAATTATTTACCGCTATAGATGAGCCCCATTTGAGAGAAACAATTATCGTTCTTTTAAATCAAAAATACCCGCATCATAAGCAGTGGGTTGGCAAAAAATATGAAGACGAAAGTATATTTCAAAAGAGTGCGCGCGCAGGGAATATAGGATGTTTAAGCTGGTTAGATGAACAATATAAATTTAGTTCTTCCAGTATTAGTTTGGCAGCCTTGACAGCCGCTCAAGAAAAACAGTGGTCAGTCGTTCATTTTTTTTGTGAGAAAAGTCGGGTCAAACCACCGCAAAATATTCTTGACAATATTTTATTGATAGCTGCAGAGAATGGGGAAGAAACGGTTGTAAAGGAACTGAGTGATAGAAAAAAATACCACCCTAAACAGCGTGTAATTGATCTCTCCTTTGAGAAAGCAGTGATCAATGGACATATAGAAGTGGTTAAACATTTAACTAATCTTCCTAAGTCCGCACCCAGTATACCTATGATTGTTAAGGGATTTAATATCGCTGTTAGAAATAATCAAATTGCCGTGGCCTTATATTTAGCAGGGAGTGTACCAAGCCCGCAAATGGCAGGGGCGGTTGAGCGGGGTCTATTTCAAGCGGTTATGCAAAATAATTTAGCCCTGGTTAATCAACTTTGTAGTTTACCTATTAATAAGCCCTCTACTGCTGCAATTTATAGGGCAGTAGAAGAGGCCATACTGACAGACGAGATAGACATATTACAGTCCTTGAGTTCGCTCCCTGGGGCGCCTATTACACAAAAAAATGTTAACGACGGGTTGATTGCCGCTACAAAAAGTAAACACTTACGGATGTTGCAATTTTTTCACCGTTTTCCCATTGCTCCGCAAAGCCACGCATTGGACCAAGGATTATTAGAGGCAGTCTATTTAGAACGGATAGATCTCGTACATCAATTTTTTACCATTAAAGAACGCTTGCCGAGACAAAAAGCTATAGAGAATGCTATGCAGGTGGCAACCAAGCTTGATAACCACCTTATTGTTCATTATTTAAGTTCCCTATTACCCAGGCCACGTCCCCATTGTTTTAATGAGTCTTTGCATATAGCTGCCCAGGAGGGGCATGCCGAGCTGGTAAAATATTTCTTTTCAGTAAAAGGGGTATTTCACCCTAAAGTGATCGACAAAGCGCTTGTTATAGCAGCAGCGGCAGGGCATTTGGAAATAGTTGAATTTCTTAGTGCGCATTTCCCTTCTCCAAAATCTAAAATGATGGCTGCTAAAAGAGCGAGTACGAATGGATTTGAAGAAGTTGCCAGTTATTTACGCAGGCCAAAGTTAAGCATTATTACAGAAGTGCCCGTCCCCCTTGCTTCTCCAAAAAGTATGCTGACTCCTCTACCTAAAATAGCTAATCGGCATAGATTTTTTCTGGAAAAATCTATGCCAATACAAAGAACAAGAAGCTGCGATGATTTTTCATACCGCTTTTAATCCTTGCGTACTGGGTTTGCCGCATAAGCGCATCTGTGGGATAATTTTCGCTTTGCAAATCCTACAGGTGAACTTATGGAAGATAATAAACAAAAAGCTCTAAATGCCGCACTCGCTCAAATTGAACGCCAATTTGGTAAAGGTTCAGTTATGCGTATGGGGGATGCGTCGGCAGTTCGTGATATTGAAGCAATTTCTACTGGTTCCCTGGGGTTGGATATTGCATTAGGTATTGGAGGGTTGCCCAAAGGTCGAGTCGTAGAAATTTATGGCCCGGAATCTTCTGGTAAAACTACACTTACCTTACAAGTTATTGCCGAGTGTCAAAAAAATGGGGGCACTGCCGCTTTTATTGATGCCGAGCATGCTCTAGATCCTAGTTATGCGGAAAAACTGGGGGTGAAAGTTGATGAATTATTGATCTCTCAACCAGACACAGGAGAGCAAGCTTTAGAAATTACTGACATGTTAGTACGTTCTGCAGCAGTGGATGTCATTATTGTAGACTCCGTGGCGGCCTTAACACCAAAAGCAGAAATTGAAGGGGAGATGGGTGATTCGCACGTTGGTCTACAAGCCCGATTAATGTCCCAAGCGCTTCGTAAATTGACAGCTAATATTAAACGCTCCAATACCTTGGTTATTTTTATTAACCAAATCCGTATGAAAATTGGCGTCATGTTTGGTAGCCCTGAAACAACGACAGGCGGTAATGCATTGAAATTTTATGCTTCAGTGCGTTTGGATATTCGCCGAACTGGTTCTATTAAAAAAGGGGAAGAAATTTTAGGTAGTGAAACACGGGTAAAAGTGGTTAAAAACAAAGTCGCTCCTCCTTTCAGAATAGCGGAGTTTGATATTTTCTATAATGAAGGCATTTCACGCGAAAGCGAGGTGATCAATTTAGCCACCCAGCTTGGTTTAATAGAAAAAGCGGGCGCTTGGTATAGTTATAAACAGGAAAAAATTGGCCAAGGAAAAGACAACGTTCGCCAATATTTAAAAGATAATCCAAAAATTGCAGCCGAACTTGAGCAGCAAATTCGTGCCGAGATGTTAGTAAAAAAACTACCAGCGGCGTCTGAAATAGATGAAGTTGAATTAGTGGATGAATAAAGCATACGCCGCTGCCTTGCGTCTCTTAACGAGACGTGAGCATGGGGCTTTTGAATTGCACAATAAGTTAAAGTTAAAAGGATTTGCTCCTGAGGAAATTGCCAAAGCATTAAAGGAGTGTCAATCCTTGGGCTTACAAGATGATCGACGTTTTGCAGAAAGTTTTTGCCGCATGCGCGTTCGCCAAGGATATGGTCCGGTGAGAGTTGAGCAGGAATTGAAAAATTTGCGCATTGTGCCAGAAATTGTAGAAGAAGTTATTGAGGGGGACCAAGAAAGCTGGGTACATTACGCTTTTGCCGTGTGGGAAAAGAAATATAAGAGTCCCGCAGATAATTTTGCCGAAATGCAAAAGCAGAAACGCTTTTTATTGTACCGCGGATTTACCCCAGACGTTATTGCTGAAGTAGAAGCAGGTTGGCGCCGAAACCCAAAAATGAAGCATGAGGAGGGTTGAGTTGTCAGGCTGAAAACCTGGTTGCAAGCAACCAGGTTACGATTACCTACGGTTCGCGCAGAAAACTAAATCTCCACTCCCTACCGGTTGGGCTTGGATTACCGAGCGCGCACGTAAGTAAGCGGAAATTTTGCAGAAAGGGAAATCCAAAGGGTTCAAAATATTTATACGAGAAGATAGAAAACATTATGAAAAGTTCCGACATAAGACAGGCATTTTTAGATTTTTTTAAAGAGCGCGGGCATCAAGTGATTGCTTCTAGCCCATTGGTTCCCGGAAATGACCCTACTTTATTATTTACAAATGCGGGTATGGTCCAATTTAAAGATACTTTTTTAGGCTTGGAATCTCGGCCGTATACGCGAGCAGTTAGCTCTCAGCGTTGTGTTCGGGCTGGGGGTAAGCATAATGACCTTGAAAATGTTGGTTATACGGCGCGCCATCACACTTTTTTTGAAATGTTAGGAAACTTTAGCTTTGGTGATTACTTTAAGCGTGAAGCTATTGCATTCGCTTGGGAGTTTTTAACCCAAGTTTTAAAATTACCACCTGAGCGTTTGTGGGTGACAGTATTTACTGATGATGACGAAGCGGCTGATATTTGGTTAAAAGAAATTGGGGTTTCCAGTAAACGTTTTTCTCGTTGTGGCGAGAAAGATAATTTTTGGTCTATGGGTGACACAGGACCTTGTGGGCCTTGTACCGAAATTTTTTATGATCATGGCCCCGATATTCCTGGAGGCCCTCCCGGGAGCCCCGAAGAGGATGGAGACCGTTACATTGAGATTTGGAATTTAGTGTTTATGCAGTTCAATCGCGATAAAAGCGGACACTTGCATCCGCTGCCTAAACCTTCCGTGGATACTGGTATGGGTTTAGAAAGAATTGCCGCGGTAGTACAGGGCGTACATAACAATTATCACATTGATCTTTTCCAACATTTAATTCATGCCATTCTCAAAATGGTGAAAGGGGTCGATCCGGAACATCCATCCTTAAAAGTAATTGCTGATCACATTCGGGCTTGTTCATTTTTAATTGCCGATGGGGTGCTCCCCAGTAATGAAGGACGCGGGTATGTTTTAAGGCGAATCATTCGTAGAGCGATACGTCATGGTAATAAATTAGGGTTGCCTACTCCGTTTTTTAGCCTTTTAGTTTCTCCTTTAGTCGAAGTAATGGGTGAGGCTTATCCTGAACTTTCTAAACAGAGAAATAATATTGAACGCATTTTGGCCCAAGAGGAAAGCCAGTTTGCACGTACTTTGGAACAAGGATTACGCCTTTTGCAAGAAGAAATTTCTACTCTAAAAGGAAGGGAAATTCCTGGTGAAGTTGCTTTTAAACTCTATGATACATACGGTTTTCCCATTGATTTAACTGCAGATATTGCTAGAGAACAAAATCTTGCCATTGATATAGCTGGATTCGAAGAATGTATGCAGCAGCAACGTGTACAATCCCAATCTGCCAGTCAATTCAATGTAGATTACAATGCCGCTCTGAAATTAGAAGAAACATCGACTTTCCATGGTTACGAGCATAATACTATGGAAAGTAAAGTGCTTTCATTATTGATAGAGGGAAAAAAAGTAAATAAGCTGCAATCCGGGGATAAGGCCGCTATCGTTTTAGATCATACTCCTTTCTATGCTGAAAGCGGAGGACAAGTCGGCGATCGTGGAAAGTTAGTTGCCGGAAATACCTGCTTTGAAGTGGAGGATACACAACGCAGTGGCCAAGCCATTGTTCATTATGGCACATTAGTTAGCGGTGAGTTAGTAGAAGGGCAAAGTATTAATTCCGAGGTGGATTTTCAACGTCGTGACGCCATTCGTCTGAATCATACGGCCACCCATTTATTGCATGCGGCTTTGAAAAAACTTGTTGGTGAGCATGTGCAACAAAAAGGTTCTTTAGTAGATGCTGAAAGGGCACGTTTTGATTTTTCTCATTTTGACGCATTAACTACAGCTGATTTAGTGGCCTTGGAAAATTTAGTTAACGAGAAAATCCGTGAAAATTATGAAGTGGTTACTGAAATTATGGATATTGCAACAGCTCAGAAAAGTGGGGCGGTTGCTTTATTTGGTGAGAAATATGGCGAAAATGTGCGGGTGTTAAGCTTGGGTAGTTTTTCAAAAGAGCTTTGTGGTGGCACGCACGCAAAACGAACGGGCGATATTGGCTTATTCAAAATTGTTTCCGAATATGGGGTAGCTAGTGGAGTCAGGCGTATCGAAATGGTAACAGGTGCCCATGCCCTCGATTGGGTCAATGAGCAATTGACTATTTTAAATGACGCTGCAGCCAAACTAAAGGGCACTCCTGGTCAGTTAACTGAAAAACTCAGCCAACTTATGCAAGAAGGAAAAGCGCGGGAAAAAGAAATTATTCGCTTACAATCAAAACTTGCTTCAAAATCCAGCAATGAATTACTAAAGGAAACAAAGAAAGTTGGCGATATAGAGTTACTAGTAAAGAAATTAGAAGCTACAGACAACCAAGGATTAAGAAGTTTATTAGACCAGCTGAAATCTAACTTACATTCAGCAGTTATTGTTTTATATACCTTGGAACAAGATAAAATGAATGTAGTAGTGGGGGTGGGTAAGAATATTATCGGGAAAGCACCCGGTGCCGCAACAATTGTAAAGCATTTGTGTGGTAAGGGGGGGGGAAGAGAAGATATGGCGCAAGGGGGAGGACCTGTTCCTGCTGACTTAAATGAAAAACTTGCACAAATCGATTCACTTATCGCTGAATATGCGATTTAAATAAAAGGTATTTTAATGGGATTACTGGTACAGAAATTTGGCGGAACATCAGTTGCTACCTTAGCACATATTAATCACGCAGCGGATATAGTCGCAAAAGCCAAACATGCCGGACATGAGGTAGTGGTAGTGGTTTCCGCAATGAGCGGCGAAACAGATAGATTGATTGGTTTAGCGCATCAAATGAGTGAGAGCCCGGAATCGCGTGAATATGCCGCTTTAATTTCTACCGGAGAACAGGTGTCTATGGCGTTAATGGCTATGGCACTTATTAATCGTGGTATTCCTGCCCGCTCTTATACCGGTACCCAGGCACGTATTAAAACGGATAGTCAATTTAAGAAGGCGCGTATTCAACAAATTGATACCCAGCCGATGAAAGAAGATTTAAAAGCAGGACGGGTGGTTGTGGTAGCGGGATTTCAAGGCGTTGATAGCGAGGGTAATATTACCACGTTAGGTCGAGGCGGTTCTGATACCACAGCCGTAGCTATTGCAGCTGCTTTACAAGCGGATGAATGTCAAATTTATACCGATGTGGATGGTGTGTACACTACTGATCCTCGTGTGGTTCCTGATGCTAAACGGTTAGACACGGTTACCTTTGAGGAAATGCTTGAGCTGGCCAGTTTAGGGGCAAAAGTTTTACAAATTAGAGCGGTAGAATTTGCGGGGAAATTTAAAGTACCCTTACGGGTTTTGTCTTCAGCGAAAGAGGGGCCTGGAACATTAATTACCTATAAAAAAGAAGAAAGCATGGAGTCTTTCTCGGTGACTGGGATTGCTTTTAGCCGTAATGAAACCAAAATAACTATTGCAGGTGTTCCCGATGCCCCTGGGATAGCTTCACGTATCTTAGCGGAAATTAGTTCGATTGGCGTAAACGTGGATACGATTTTACAACATATGTCGGGAGATAATAAAAAAGAATTTACTTTCACCGTACACCGTGACGAATATCAACCGACCTTACAATTATTAAATAGAATTGCTAAAGAAATTGATGCCAAAGAGGTTCATGGAATTGATAAATTGGCCAAATTATCTCTCGTAGGTGCAGGACTAAAAAGCCACCCTGAGGTTGCCCCAACTATGTTTAAAATTCTTGCAAATTCAGGAATTAATATTCAGGTGATTACTACCTCCGAAATTAAAATCTCTGTAGTAATCGATGAATCCCATTTAGACGAAGGGGTAAAAGCTCTCCATCATGCATTCCTAACAAAAAATGTTTTTGAAGAGTCACGAATTCCCTTAAAAATGTAATTTGAATAAATAGTAGCCTGGTTGCTTGTCAACCAGGTTTTAATCAAGCTAAAAGAGAGAGCCTGAAACCTGGTTGACAAGCAACCAGGCTACAAATGTACTTGCGGTGGGCAAAAAATCTATATGCTATACTAACCCTAGTGTTAATAAATAAGGAAATTTATTATGGCTCTTAATGCATTGTTGAATCTTTTCCTGATTATCGTCGTTATTGGCTTGGTTATGTGGTTAATCAATGTGTTTATTCCAATGGCTCCTGCGATTAAAAGTCTATTGAATATATTAGCAGTGATTGTAGTAGTTATTTATATCCTGCAATTTTTCCACATCATTCCTGTGTTTATTCCTATGTTTACTCTGGTACGGTGAGCCAATCTTACACTTTCATTTTTTTATAAATAAAAAAGGGAAGGTGCCGGATAATGGCCATTATATAACGCCAAAAGAAAGGGTGATAAATTACCCGTTTATGATTTTTAACTGCCTTCCAGCAAGCACGGGCACATGCCTCAGGAGGCGAGGCATAAAAAACGCCGGGTTCTCCGAAAGTTAATCTCGTATCAATGAAACCTAACCGTGCAATCGTTATGCAAGTATTTTTATCCGCCTGCTGTTGCAATCCTTGCAGATAAACCTCAATAGCTGCTTTACTTGCCCCATACAGACTGTTTTTGGCCCTACCTCGTAGAGCAGCCACAGAGCTCAAAAAGAGGAGATGGTGTTCTGCTTGTTTCTTTTGTAAATAAGTATGGATGATTTCGATTGTGCTCAATATATTAGTATGAATAACTTCTTGTATGGTCGCTGCGGATAATTCTTGATTGGAAACCATGGTGGTATGCGCTAAAAACAAATCGCTTTCGATGGAAGAGTTAGTGATATATTGCAGCAAAACATCATATTTTTTGCTTAAATCAGTAACCAAAATATCACAGCTTATTTTATGGCGTAATTGTAAATCAGACGCTATTAGAGAAAGTTGCTCTTTATTTCGGCCTACAAGTACTAAGGGATGTTTGTTTTTTGCGGCAATGGCTGCAAATTCTTGGGCAATGATTGATGTAGCCCCAACGATTATCCAGGTCCTTTTTTGCTGACTCATTGTTTCTCTGCTTTTATAAGAGTTATACCTAAGCGTTTACTCAGATCAGAACACATGGGGCTATTATATTGATGGAGAATCTGCGAAAAAGATAGATGGTTTTTATACATTGAATTATATTGTTGCTCGGTTAAAAACAAATCTTTAGCCAAATAAACCTTACCTCCAATTTCACAAATATATTGGTTTAAAGCACTAATAGTTTTGCGAGCATAATCATTATGGATGAAATCTATAGCCAGGGTGAATCCTGGCTCCACAAAAGACAAAAGACCCGCTCCGCCATTCGTGAAATATTTGAGAACGGATAAAGTAGGAGTTGCTTTATTTTCTTGAATAATTTTTAAAACAGTATGGATGTGAAGGAGGGCATCTTTCTGACCGAATACAGCCTGGAATTGTAATAATCCTTTTTTTCCATATAAGTGGTTCCAATTTTGAATTTTATCAAGCGGATTATTAAACTCCCATAAAGGCATTCTTTGTTTAGTGGTAGAACTTAGATGAAAATATAACCAATTAAAATACTTTATAGCGAGTGCACTAATTACTTTGAAAGGTAAATTGGGAATGCGAAAACTTTTTTTCATAATTGGCGTATAGTCGCTGTCATGAACCGTAGTACCAGTGATAAGCAAAGCATTTTCCGTATTATTTAGTTGTAGCCACGCTGCTTGGTATGTACTTCGAAGACCTTCCGTTTGCATGAAGTGGAGTAAATTTTCAAAGTTAGTAAATTTAATCGATTGACGCTCCACTATATGAGACGCTTTTTGCAGTTGGATGCTTAAACGTTTTATAAAACCCGTTAACCCTAATCCTCCTATCGTGGCATAAAATAAAGAAGAATTGTCAGTAGGGGAACAATACACACTTTCTTTATCTACTTGTAATTCTAACCATAAAATATGTTGTCCTATAGTGCCGAAGTTATGGTTATTTTTTCCATGCACATCATTAGCCACTCCACCAGCTAGCGTGGCAAAGAGGGTGCCTGGTAAAACAGGGGGAATGAAATCTTTATCTAATAAAAACAAGTCAGCGAAAGTGACGCCTGCCTGGCATATGGCTACACCGGTTTTTTTGTCAAAGGAAATCAAGTGACGCAGGCGAGTGGTTTCAATTATATTGCCCTTGTTTAAAAGACAACAATCGCTATAGCTTAAACCATTTCCTCGGGGTAAAAAATTTTTGGTTGGGGAAGTGAGGAAGACTTCTTTCACTTGCTTCTCATTTTCAGGGCGATAGCAATAGGAGCGAGTAGTTATAGCCCTGCTGAAATTGCTTAAAGTTTTTAAAAAAGCACGCATAAAGTAAAAAGAAATCCTGCTGTTTGAAATATTAAAAATAATAGCACCTTTCTATGGACTATAATTATAAAAGCGTGTGTAAAAAGGATTTGAATTTATGAAAAGATATTCTTTGCTTGCTGTCTTATTGACCTTTTCCTTGCCTCTTTTTGCTGTCGATGATCCTACGGTAGAAGAAGGGGAAGAGCATTACGACAAAAAAATGTGTATTAATCAGTTCGCTAATGATTGTGTTAACAATAATTGCCTTACGTCAGAAGAGCGTGATTGTACAGATAAATGCAGGGCCGGAGCTGAAGATAAATGCATGGGTGAGCTTATTGGTGATGAATAATTAATGTAGGCTCACTTAGAGCTTAATAGTTGTTGATTCCATTTAATAATAAATTTAAACCTTAAATAGAGTAATGTGGTTTTTCTTAAGCGTTTTTTTCAGGATAGTCTAAAATTATTAACAAATAGCAGTGGTCTTTTAATAAGAATAAGGAAATTCGCAGGAACAAAGGAGAAAATCGTGGCTGCTTTATCCGCAAAAAATAAACTAGACCAGCATACGCAGGAGGCTTTAATCAAATCACATGCCACGCTTGTTAAGCGTATTGCTCATCATCTTTTAGGAAAACTCCCCAACTCGGTCCAATTAGACGATTTACTACAAGCGGGAATGTTAGGGTTGCTCGAAGCGTCAAAGAATTATGATGAATCCAAAGGCGCCTCTTTTGAAACCTATGCCGGGATTAGAATTCGAGGCTACATGTTGGACGAAGTGCGTCGTAATGATTGGGTTCCGCGTTCGGTTTACCGTAATGCAAGAATGATTGCGGCGGCGGTAAAAGAAGTCGAAAATCGTTTAGGCAGGGATGCGAAGGATCACGAAGTCGCGGCTGAACTCAAGATGAGCCTGGAAGAATACCATGAGATATTAAACGATTCGGCAAGTGGCCATTTATATGGGTTTGAGGATGTAGGTGTTACTGACGATATCTTACACGACGAATCATTTAGCCCCTCCACCGAGCCACATATCCATGCATTGCAGGCGGATATGACCACCCATTTGTCGCAGATAATTAATAGTTTGCCGCGCAACGAAAAACTGGTTTTATCATTATATTATGAACGTGATTTGAATTTAAAAGAAATTGGCGAGGTTTTGGGAGTGAGTGAATCGCGAGTCTCTCAAATTCATTCGCAAGCGACCCATAGAATTAAATCGCGATTGCCGGAATTATAACATGTAGGTTGGGCGCCGAAGGCCCAACAAAACGATTGCGAAATGAATATGGGGCCTTTGGCGCCCACCTACATGATTGTAAAAGCCTGTACTCCTTATACCCTTTCCCGTAAAATACCGCTTATTTTTTTTAAAAGAGTTTATTTATGTTAGAAGTGAATCAAATTTCGCTTTCATTAATTGACCTTGAGCAGCGTACTGACTCTCTTCGGGGGTATCTTTGACTTTGAGCAAAAGCAAGAACGATTGGAAGAGGTTGTCAGGGAGCTGGAATCTCCTTCCATTTGGGATAACCCTGAACATGCGCAAGCATTAGGAAAAGAGCGTGCCCAATTAGAAGAGGTTGTTCATACCTTACAAAATCTCAAACAAAGTATTATTGATCTCAAAGAACTATTCGATTTGGCTCGAAGTGAAGAAGATGATGCAACTATTCATGCGCTTTCTGCTGATTTAGATGCTGTGCAGAAACAAATAGAAAAACTTGAGTTTAGGCGTATGTTTTCTGGCAAAATGGATAAAGCGAATGCTTATCTTGATATTCAATCAGGTTCAGGTGGAACGGAAGCGCAAGATTGGGCTGAAATGATATTACGCATGTATCTTCGCTGGGGAGAGCAGCATGGGTTTGCAACAGAATTGATTGAATGTTCAGCCGGTGAGGTTGCCGGGATTAAAAGTGCTACTATTCATTTTACCGGTGAATATGCATATGGTTGGCTACGCACAGAAACAGGCGTTCATCGTTTAGTACGTAAATCACCTTTCGACTCGGGAAATAGGCGCCATACCTCTTTTGCAGCTGTTTTCGTTTCGCCAGAGGTAGACGATGATATTGAAATTGAAGTGAACCCCGCTGACTTACGCATAGATACCTATAGGGCTTCAGGGGCAGGGGGGCAGCATGTGAACCGTACAGACTCTGCAGTCCGTATAACCCATGAACCCACTGGGATAGTTGTGCAATGCCAAACTGATCGCAGCCAACATAAAAATAAAGATCAAGCGATGAAGCAGTTGCGTGCCAAGTTATATGAATTAGAAATGCAAAAGAAAAACGCGGAACAACAAGCGTTGGAAGCGAGTAAATCAGATATTGGCTGGGGTTCACAAATTCGTTCTTATGTACTGGATCAATCACGTATTAAAGATCTTCGTACCGGTGTGGAAACCAGTAATACCCAAGCCGTTTTAGATGGTGATCTTGATCAGTTTATTGAAGCCAGTTTGAAAGCAGGAGTAAATGCAGCATGATAGAAGAACAATTAGACGAAAGTGAAGTTTACCAAATTCGCAAACAAAAATTAGCGGACTTACGTAAAGAAGGTTTTAATTTTCCTAACCAATTTCGTCGTCAGCATTTAGCTCAAGAAATTACGGATTCCTACGAAAAATGTAGTAAAGAAGAGTTGGCAGAAAAACATGTAGAAGTAATTGTAGCAGGACGTATCGTTTTGCGAAGAATTATGGGTAAAGCCAGCTTTTTCCATATACAAGACATGAGTGGAAGAATACAAGTTTATGTTAAACAAAATGATCTTCCAGAGTTTTATGAGCAATTCAAACATTTAGATTTGGGTGATATCGTTGGTGTTCGGGGTGAGCTTTTTATCACCAATACGGGCGAGCTAACTATCCATGCCAAACATGTAGAGCTTTTAACTAAATCTTTACGTCCTTTACCCGATAAATTTCATGGTTTAGCCGATCAAGAAATGCGTTATCGTAAAAGATATGTTGATTTAATTGCTAATGAAGAGAGTCGTAAAACGTTTTTAATCCGTTCAAAACTGATTTCCGCTATGCGTGAATTTATGGAAGGCCATCAATTTTTAGAAGTAGAAACTCCCATGATGCACCCCATTCCGGGAGGGGCCGTAGCGCGTCCTTTTATCACACATCACAACACATTGGATATGCAATTATTTTTGAGAATTGCTCCAGAGCTTTATTTAAAACGTCTGATTGTGGGTGGATTTGAAAGGGTATATGAGATCAATCGTAATTTCCGTAACGAGGGTATTTCTACGCGACATAATCCTGAATTTACTATGATTGAGTTTTATCAGGCGTATGCTACCTATCAGGATTTAATGGATTTTACCGAAAAAATGCTGCGATTTTTATGTGATAAAGTGGCGGGCACACAACACATTGAATACCAGGGACAGACAATTGACTTTAGCCAACCTTTTGCACGAATGAGTATTAAAGAGGCTGTTTTGAAGTTTCATCCAGAGATACAGCCCATTCAAATTGAATCAGTAGAGGGCTGTCGTGCACTCATTGAAAAATTAGGCTTTGCCTATAAGCAGACGGATGGCTTAGGCAAGCTGCAAATGATTATTTTTGAAGAAACGGTAGAACATCAATTAATTCAACCCACCTTCATAACTGAATACCCTACCGAAGTTTCTCCGTTAGCACGCAGAAATGAAATGAATCCTGAAGTAACCGACCGTTTTGAATTCTTTATAACCGGGCGAGAAATAGCGAATGGCTTCTCGGAATTAAATGACGCAGAAGACCAAGCTAATCGTTTTCAAAAGCAGGTAGAAGAAAAAGACGCCGGCGACTTGGAAGCCATGCATTTTGATAGTGATTATATTGAGGCGCTGGAATATGGCATGCCCCCTACCGCAGGAGAGGGAATTGGGATTGATCGTTTAACCATGCTTTTTACCAATTCTCAATCAATTCGCGATGTGATTTTGTTCCCGCAGTTGCGGCAGTGAGTAGAAATGTTTCTCATGTGTTTGGCGCCAATGCCCCAACATGCGAATGTAAATATTACGTAAGGTTTTTGCAAGTTAGATTATTGTTTACCATACTAGTTAATAATCATTTGTGGAGAACATTATGAATAAATTAGTAATTAGCTCTTTTACGGCATTGGCATTGATTTGTTCACCTCTGGCTTTTGCTAATGAGACTAATAGCAACGCGACGAGTAATACCCAAAACCCAGTCACAGTGCAATTAAAGACGGCGGATGGAAAAATAGTAAACGCTAAAGTCTCTCCTCAAGATGCAGCAAATTTGAGGCATGGGGACACCGTGCAATTGATGATGCAATATGGGCCTATTGGCGGCGGTTGTGACGCGGATGGACATTGTTTATAGTAATTCTTCTCATACTATTACGATAAACAAAGTCAAATGAATAACTAATTGTAGCATTGAACTAATAAAGCAAAATTCAATAAAGAAGTCAGGTTAATATTGTAAAAAAATAACCCTCGCTTTCGCGAGGGTTCAAGGACGGGCTGACGGACTGTGAATTTAAATGATTATTCATCTTCCCAACTTAAGGTTCCACCGGCTTGATACTCAATGACTCGGGTTTCAAAGAAATTCTTTTCTTTCTTTAAATCCATCATTTCGCTCATCCAGGGGAATGGGTTTTCTGCGCCTGGGTACTGCTCAGGTAAGCCGATTTGATTTAAGCGGCGATTGGCGATGAAATGTAAATACTCTTCGAACATTTCTGCATTCATACCCAGGATGCCATGCGGCATAGTATCTTTCGCATACTGATATTCGAGTGCTACACCTTCTTTAATGAGTTTGATCATTTCTTCTTTAAATGCAGGAGTCCATAAATGAGGATTCTCAATTTTAATTTGATTAATGACATCAATACCAAAATTCATATGCATGGATTCGTCGCGTAAAATATATTGGAACTGTTCAGACGTTCCTACCATTTTATTGCGTCTTCCCATAGAAAGGATTTGCGTAAATCCTACGTAGAAGAAAATCCCTTCGAATACTACATAAAACGCTATGAGATCCCGAAGTAAACGCTGATCGTTCTCTGGTGTACCCGTTCTGAAATTTGAATCGCCTAAACTTTGAGTATATGGCAGAGCCCAGGCAGCCTTTGTGGCAACTGAGGGGATCTCGCGATACATGTTAAAGACTTCTGCCTCATTCAAGCCTAAGCTTTGAATGATGTATTGATAAGCATGCGTGTGTAACGCTTCTTCGAAGGCCTGTCGTAAAAGGTATTGACGGCATTCAGGGTTAGTAATGTGACGATAGACCGCGAGTACTAAATTATTAGCTACCAAAGAATCTGCGGTAGAGAAAAATCCTAAGTTGCGTTTTACAATTAAACGTTCGTCTTCTGTTAAACCATTTGGGTCATTCCATAAAGCCAAATCGGCACTCATGCTGATTTCATTGGGCATCCAATGGTTAGCACAACCCGTAAGATATTTGTCCCATGCCCAAGTGTATTTAAACGGAACTAACTGGTTTAAGTCGGCACGGCAATTGATAATTTTTTTATCATCAACATGTATGCGTCCAGCTCCCATTTCTAGAGACTCCAGACCAGTAGCTCCCAGGATATTGCTACTCTCAACAGGTTTCTGTAATTGTACTGTCATTTTATTTCTCCTATTGGCACGCTTCACAGTTTGGATCAAGAATTGAACACATTAACGGTTCTTCTTCTATCTTCACTGCGTTTAAAGCGCCATCGGTAACTGTGGATTTTTCAGCATTACTTGCACCTACACTACGTAAGTAATAAGTCGTTTTTAATCCGCGTATCCAAGCTTGGCGGTATAAGTCATCTAATTTTTTACCGGAGGGTTTTGCCATATATACGTTTAACGATTGTGCCTGGTCAATCCACTTTTGGCGGCGAGAAGCCGCTTCTACTAACCAAATGGGGTCAATTTCAAATGCGTTGGCATAACGTGATTTTAATTCTTCGGGAATACGGCTAATGGATTGCACACTGCCATTGAAGTATTTCAAATCGTTGACCATTACTTCATCCCATAAATTCAGCGCTTTTAAATCAGCCACTAAATAAGGATTGATTACAGTAAACTCCCCTGAGAGGTTGGATTTTACATACAGGTTTTGGTAAGTAGGTTCTATTGACTGAGAAACGCCACAAATATTAGAAATAGTTGCGGTGGGCGCGATAGCCATGACATTGGAATTGCGCATACCTTGTGTACGTACTTTGATACGTAATGATTCCCAATCCAGTTTTTGCGATCTGTCTTGTTCTAAGAATTTGCCGCGTGATTGTTGAAGCAAGTTGATGGAATCAATAGGTAATATTCCTTTACTCCACAATGAACCTTCATAACTTGAATAACGACCGCGTTCTTTAGCTAATTCTGAAGAAGCATCAATTGCATAATAACTTATGATTTCCATAGAGATATCAGCAAACTCAATCGCTTCACGTGATGCATAATCGATCTTTAATTCATATAAAGCATCCTGAAAGCCCATTATTCCCAAGCCTACCGGTCTATGCTTTAAGTTTGAATTACGTGCCTGTGGTACCGAATAGTAGTTAATGTCGATGACATTATCTAGCATACGCACCGCAGTACGAATAGTTTGCTGAAGTTTCTCTTTATCTAATTGGCCATTTTTAATATGAGCGGGCAGATTTACACTTCCTAAATTACAAACTGCAATTTCCTCTGCAGATGTATTCAGCGTGATTTCGGTACACAAATTGGAGCTATGAATAACTCCCGCATGCTGTTGCGGAGAACGCACGTTGCACGCGTCTTTGAAAGTAAGCCAAGGATGGCCTGTTTCAAAAAGCATGGAAAGCATTTTTCGCCATAATTTAATGGCTGATACTGTTTTTACATTTTTGATTTTTCCCTGACGTCCTTTTTCCTCATATTCGCAGTAGAGTGCTTCGAACGCTTTCCCATATGAATCATGTAAATCAGGCACTTCGTCCGGTGAGAAGAGAGTCCATTCGCCGTCTTCATTTACCCGCTTCATAAACAAATCAGGAATCCATAATGCGGTATTCATATCATGTGTACGACGGCGATCATCACCGGTATTTTTTCGTAACTCCAAAAATTCTTCTACATCACGGTGCCAGCATTCAAGATATGCACAAACAGCGCCTTTGCGCTTGCCACCTTGATTGACGGCAATGGCCGTGGCATCCGCAACGTTTAGAAAGGGTACCACTCCTTGGGATTTACCATTAGTCCCTTGAATATGGGCCCCCATTGCACGTACAGGAGTCCAATCATTTCCAAGACCACCCGCAAATTTTGAAAGAAGCGCATTGTCTTTTATGGCACTGTAAATTCCTTCCAAGTCGTCAGGAACCGTTGTTAAGTAACAACTGGATAGCTGCGGCCTTACTGTACCTGAATTAAATAAAGTCGGAGTAGAAGACATATAATCAAATGAAGAAAGCAATTGATAAAATTCAATGGCTCTTTCTTCTTTCTTGGATTCACGAATTGCCAGTCCCATGGCCACACGCATGAAGAAAGCTTGTGGTAATTCATAGCGTATGCCGAATTCATGAATAAAATAGCGATCGTAGAGAGTTTGCAAACTTAAATAGGTAAACTTCATGTCTCTTTCTGGTAATAAAGCTTTCCCCAGTTTGTCTAAATCAAAATCGGCTAACTTGGGATCTAATAACCCTTGTTTAATCCCGTTGGCAATAAATTTTTTGAAATAGGCAGGGTAGATTTTTGCCATTTCATCAAAAGTTGCTTCGGTTTGAATGTGTAATTTTTGTAAGGCTTCAGCGCGTAAACTATCTAAAAGGAGGCGAGCGCTTACGTAAGTGTAATTAGGTTCTTTTTCTACCAAGGTGCGTGCTGACATAATGAGTGCTTTATGCACATCAGCAAGGCTGGCTTGATTAAAGAGATTACGCAAGGCATCTTTAATAACTGGCTCGGCAGTAACGTTCTCCAGCTCACGGCAAGCTTCAGCAACAATTGTTTTTACCCGCTCCATGTCTAAAGGAACAACTTCACCGTCTGGCATGGTAACCAGAGGCACTTTGCTATCTTTCGCTTGTTGCTTAATTTGTGTATCCCGAGCTTTACGGCGTTCTTCGCGGTAAAGCACGTAGGCACGGGCAATTTTGTACAGCCCATTGCGCATGAGTGCCAATTCAACTTGATCTTGAATATCTTCAATATGAATAGTACCACCGGTAGGAAGGCGTCTTTTGAATGCTTGCGTAACTTGCAGCGTTAATTCATCAATTTGTTCGTAGATACGGTTGGAAGCAGCAGCATTACCGCCTTCAACAGCAATAAAGGCCTTATTTATGGCTACTTTTATTTTGCTTTCATCATAGTGATCAACTTTTCCATTTCGTTTGATGGTTTTTAACTCACCTGGAATAGTAGCAGTTAATTCAAGATGGCTGGCTATCGGTAAATCTTCGACTGCCGCAATAGTCTCTGACATGTGTCTCCTCCCGGAAGTTGCTATTTGTCAATAAGTTATGACAACGCTTATTGTTATTATAACACAACATATAGTGGTTTTTTTGAAACTCCCCACAATATAATGTGGTTTCTGGGGAATTTCAAGGTATAAGTTTGGGGGAATGCTGTGGATAAGTTGAGGGTAACTTTTATAAGCTTGTAAGGTGGCTTGGTGTAGGGTCGTTACTCAGGTTTCGATCGTTGTCATTACTTGTATGGCAGCGAAAATCTGGTTGGCAGGTAACCACGTCTATGATCATTGGTGCCGTACCAACCAAAAATTTCCGCTTACTTTACGCAGCTCGGTTGATGCGCTGATCCGAGCCGCGACCGTTAGGGAGCGGAGATTTTTAATAATTTCGCCACGTCTTTGGCGAAATAGGAAATAATTAAATCGGCACCGGCGCGTTTTATGGCTAGCAGGCTTTCCATCATTGCTTCCTCTTCATTAATCAAACCTTGTGCAGCCGCGGCTTTGATCATTGAGAATTCCCCACTTACTTGATAGGCGCAACAAGGGACTTCAGGGAAGTTTTGTTTTAGCCTATAGATTACATCTAAATAATTCATCGCGGGTTTTACCATCAATAAATCAGCGCCTTCTTCTATGTCTAACGCAGCTTCTCTTAGCGCTTCGTGGCCATTTGCCGGGTTCATTTGATAGGTTTTACGATTTCCATATCGAGGCGCTCCTTCGGCTGCTTGCCGAAAAGGACCATAAAAGGAAGAACTGTATTTTACAGCGTAGCTTAGAATAGCCACATCTTCATAACCTGCATTGTCTAACCCATCCCTGATAGCGCCTACCATTCCGTCGGTATTACTGCTGGGGGCTATCCAATCAGCGCCTGCCTTGGCATAACTAATCGCCTGGCTGGTTAATAATTCCAGAGTGGCGTCATTTATTAAGGTCTCGCCTTCCATCACCCCACAATGCCCATGATCGGTATATTCACAGAAACAAACGTCGGCAATGATGACAATATCCTTGTTAATTGAGCGAATTTTTTGAATGGCTTGTTGAATAATCCCGGAATCAGATAAGGAAGAGCTGCCAGTTGAATCTTTATGAGCTGGGATACCAAATAATAACACAGCGGGTAAACCCAGAGCGCTGATTTCCTCAATTTCTTTATCTAAATCATTTAAGGTTAATTGAAAAAGCCCTGGCATGGAGGGTATTGCTCTTTTTTCCGATAAAGTTTCACTAATAAAAAGAGGAGCAATAAATTGTTCAGTACGAAGCCAATTCTCTTGTACCATATTTCGAATAGTGGCTGTTTTTCGTAAGCGCCTTGGACGCAAGGGAAGAGAATAATGGGTCAATTTATTTTACTCCTTATGATGGGTATAAAGAAGGTCAATTCCACTTCCTATATCACTGGTGGAAACTTGAATACTCCAAAATTTATTTAACAAGTACTTTAAAATCAGAAGGTTGCTGTCTTGGTCTAAACCGATATTATAACTTAAATACAATCTTTTCGACAAAGACTTACTGACTACGAATGCAGTCCCTTCCTGGAGCTGTTTGGTTCTCTGGTTAACTTCTGTAGTGTTTTGAATATTAAAATCAACGCCCAGGCTTTGTTTTAATTGCTCTAAAAGCTGCATCCCTTTGGTTCCGGAGTCGAGGTTCATATTTGATATAGCCGTTAATAACAATTGTCCTCCTGACTTACTAGCTTGATTCGCAGGCACCCCCAAAAGTAGCAGAGAAAGTATATCGGCTTGTGACAAGTTTGAAGGAATGGAAAATAAGCTTACTTTAGGCGAGTTAATCCTTCCACTAATTTGAATGCCTACTTTAACATAGGCACCATAATCCAGGTTTTGTAAATTTTGCACATTAAAATCAAAAAGTTGGTTGGAGCCTGCAAAGTCATTTGATGCAGTATTCAAGGTACGCACAGCTCTTATACGTATGGTTGGATTACTGATGGCACTTCCTGAGAAAAAAAGCTGTCCTTGTTCAATATTTAAATTTTGCCCATAAGCTTGGTATTTTCCATCGCGAATTGATAATTCGCCAAAAGCAGAAAAGTCGCTATAGGGTGCTTGTTTTAATTGAATACTACCCTCTAAAAATCCTTGCATCCCTTTAACAGCTATGGCTACGTCATTCCCCATAATTACATTGATGTTGGTTTTTAAATTGAAGGGCATCGGATTTTTTTTAGCAGAAACAAATACTACATCATCACTTAAATTGACCGTATTGCTAAAAGAAATGGGCTTTAATCTACCAGTAGGAACTAAAATATCCCCCGTGAGTTCCATGTTTCCCCGGGAAATAGTGAATAGTAAATTAGGGGAAACATTAAACGTATATTCCGCCGAGCGCATTGCGGGGAAATTATCTCCCTGGATCTTAACTTGCCCATTAAAAGGGAATAAATTTCCCGTACCAGATAAATGAATGGTTTTATTTTCCGAAACAATGAAACCGATTAATTCCCATTTTTTATTGGTTGTTTTTAATTTTATCTCAATAGGATGCAATAGTAAGTTGAGTTTGGGTAAGGCCACACTTCCTTGGGTGAGGCTGGCTTCACCAGTAAAAATGGGTTTAGATAGCGTGCCTTTTATGAGAAGGTTTAAATTTAAATTGGCTTGTGGGTTTTCAACTAAATGATTTTTTATGTCAAAAAAAGTGAAAGAGCTTAATTGTAAATTAACAGTGCCTTTTATTTTCTGTTTTTCTGCATTCAATTGAGGCAAGTTAAAATCCGGCAGCATTAAATTAAAAATAAGATCTTTCTTTTGCTCTAAATTAACCACCCCTTGCATTTCCAGTTGTTTAGCTGATAACTGCGCTGTTATTTTACCCCCATAGAAGTTAATAACGGGTGCTTGTTCCTCTTCTTTTGATTGATAGCTACCGGGACCAATTTGCAAAGCTATATTGCCATGCTGAGCACTGTTAATAGTTGCTGTTCCAGTAACGGTTGTTTTTACTCCTGTTAATGCAGGGGTCAATTGGGCCGGTTTGGGAAAGGTAAAATCCAGGTGCCAAGTAGGTTTGGTAAAATTTTTACTTAGTTCAACTTTATTGGTATCTAAAAATAATTGTGCTGTTAGCTTGTTAGCATCCGTAGTAATTGTACCTGTGAGAGGTAGTTGGCGATTTACCAGTTGAATTTTAGTTTGCGTAACACTCGAACCATCCGTCACTTTACTGTTAATTTCCCAATTGGCTTTGGTGGGAAGAAAAGTTTCTCCTTCAGCATTTACAGTAAAATTAGAAGTAGTTCCTTGAAGAATTAAATGCCCTGAACCGAAGGAGCGCTTTTGATCGCATGTTCCCACTGCACAATTATTTGCGATAGTAATGGTATTAGCAGGAAGGGAGATGTCTTGCCATGTTAACTCTGTATAAAGGTCATTGAGATTTTTAACATGCCCTGCAAGGGAGCCGACGATAGAACCTTCTAACTTGCCTGACCAGCTATATAATTGCTTGTCACCTTTAAATGTAATATCAGCTTTGACAGGTATGTCTTTGTTATAGGAAACATGGATCTCACCTGAGCTACTATAGGGAATTTTGGGTGTGAATTGTCCCTTAAGAGAAACGCTCGTCTTTAAAAAGTCAAAGTTGAGGTGATTGATATACCATTGCCTTTTCATCAATTGCGCTTTCGTACTGAGATTATTAAAAACTATAGTTTGTTTGGGATTGATGAGAGAAAATTTCTTAATAATGGCTTTTTTAAGGTTTATAGTAAGGGGTAATTTAATTTTAAAGTCGGAATCTTTATTTCCTTTCTTTACAATAACCGTGACCTCTTCTGCATTTAAATCTTTAATAGTTAATTTTTTATGGAATAAATCAGAGAGCTCCCAAGCAATCCGCGCATTATGGAGTTTTAAGTCAAAATTTTCACCAATATAATTAAATTCTTGGAACACACCTCTTTCTAAAAAACTGCCTTCAAGTTTATTAATTTCGAATTTACCTGGTAATCGTAAGTCTGCTAACTGTAATAGAAGATAAAATCCAGGAGTAGTGTTTAATAAAAAAACAACAAAAGAAGTGAGCAATACAAAGAGGGCTAAAAAAGTATAGAGAATGGATTTAATATAGCGTCGCATTAAAGATCTGGCCCCATGTTAATTACTAATTTAGGGCTGCGATCTTTATAACGATGAAAATCTTGGTCAATAGCCTGAGCAACCCCAATTTTAATAGGTCCCACGGGTGATACCCACATTAAACCCACTCCCGCATCATATTTAAAATGTTTAATAGAAGGATTATAAACATCTCCTCCATCCATGAATCCGACAACATACCATTTTTCAAATGTTTCTTTTTGAATTTCCAATCCGGCAAATGTCAAATATTTTCCCGGACCTATTGAATTGAAACTATAGGCTTTTAAGTTCTCAGCACCACCTAATAAAGGTGCAAGAGATAATGGTAAATCATAAATAGAACTAATTTCAGTAACAGCAGCCTCCCCATGAAAATATAAACGCGTTCTTATAGGATTGAGGTAGAGAGCAGCTTTAGCGTCTATTGTTCCCTCTATAAAGCTGATATCGGAAAGAACCGCTTTTGAAGCGCCCAGGGCATTGAGGCTAATATTGTACCCGGAAGGTGAGAATAATTGATCTTCTACTGCACGCCAAGTAAAGGATGCTTTAGGAAATAGGGCATTTTTTGTCCGTTTAAAAGGAAAAGCTTCATAACTAAACCGTTCATCAAGGGCATTTAAAGAAATAACGCGCTGAAAGTTTGTTTTGCTATGTTGTTGCGCTAATGAAAATAGCAAGGAATTACTATAGCCTACCGGGTAATTTAAAGTCGAAAAGCTGCCATTAATTGCATAATTGTCAGTGACCGGATTCTTTCCAGGGATAAGATATTGCGCCAATATGGCATTTTGTTTAAACGAGCCTTGAATGATTGCGTTAAACTTATGGCCGGACCGATTAACAGGCACAATATGTAAACCTGCCCTACCTCGGGGGCCTGTGTCTGTTCCATAACCAATACCTAAGGAATAGTTAATACGCTCAGTTCGTTTTAAATGTACTTTTACGGGAACATACGTGCCTTCCTTGGTATTGGGTTTTACCACGACTGAGTTGAAATACCCACTAGCAGCTAAATTGCTATTTAAAGCGAGAATTTGATCGGTAGAGTAGGGCTCTCCAAACTTAAACGGCACATAACGGTTTAATAATTCAGGCGAAATATACGTAGGATCAAATTGAATTTGACCGAAATAATATTGTGGCCCCGTATCAAATATTAAAATGATATCTGCTTTGTAAGAGCTACGGTCCACGAGCACTTCTGATTTTATAAAAGAACTATGTAGATAACCTTGATGTTCGGCGGCACTGTATAAATTGTCTTTCGCTTCTTCATAGAGCTGATTATTAAAAAAATCCCCCTCTTTTAGGGGTAAGTCTTTAAACGTTTGTACTATTTCAGGATTGTTGGCGCCTTCCCCTTGTATTTTTATAGATAAATGATTAATTCGCATCTGGGGGCCGGGGATAATAACAATATGAAAACTGTTTCCTTCGACATTCGTGGAAATGCTAATTTGCGGCGCAAAATAACCGTATGGTTCCATTGCTTGAGCTACTTGTGTTTTTATTACTTCTAAAGGTTCATAAGCGATTGATTTGTGTTGGTAAAGTTCAGTTAGACGAAATTGAACATTAGCCAGAACATCCCCTGAAATCCCTGAGAGGGTAAATGCTGGTGGTTTAACTGCTGCAAGAGGAGCGTGACAACACAACAAGTAACAAAAAATAAAGCTGCAAATTTTTTGTTTAAAATTACTCTGCAAAACCCTTCTCCATTGTTTTGAGCCGATAAACAAAATCCAGCGCTTCTCGTGGTGTTAAATTATCAACATCTATTTCTTTAATAGCGTCTACTATTTCCAACTGAGCTGAGGGCATAGGCTCTTGCTTATGCGAAAGGCCATATTGCATTTTTTGTAATTGATTTCTCGCTAATACTAAAACCTCGTTAGGTAAACCTGCCAAGGCAGCAACTTCTATTCCATAGCTTCGACTCTGCGCACCTGCTTCCACATGATAGAGAAAAATGATTTTTTCATTAGCGCAAGTAGCTTTTAAATGAACATTACGGATACAGGGAAATTCGTCGGCTAATTTTGTTAACTCGAAATAATGAGTAGAGAATAGGGTATAAGATTTAAGCGTGTTTGCTAAGTAATGTAAACACGCATACGCAATAGCCATGCCATCATAAGTACTTGTTCCCCGGCCCACCTCGTCTATCAGTACTAAACTTTGTGCAGTGGCATGGGAAAGAATTTGCGCGGTTTCAGTCATCTCAACCATAAAGGTTGAGCGACCCGAACTCAAATCATCGCTAGCACCTATGCGGGTAAATATCTTATCAATAGGTCCCAAACGTGCTTCTTTTGCCGGTACAAAACTCCCAATATGTGCTAATAAAACAATTAACGCATTCTGGCGCATGAACGTTGACTTGCCACCCATATTTGGTCCCGTGATCAACTGTAAATGCTGGGTAGGGACAAGAGAGAGGTCATTGGCAATGAAGCGCTCTTGCAAAATGTGTTCGATCACCGGGTGCCTGCCGCCAATAATAGCAATACCTGGAGTACTACTTAATGTGGGTGGTATCCAATTTAAGCTTTGTGCACGTTCCGCAAGATTAGCCAATACATCTAACTGTGCAAGACCCTGGGCAAGTTGATGAAGTTCTTTTAAGTAAGGGTGCAACTCAAGTAAAAGATTTTCATATAGCCATTTTTCTCTGGCTAATGCTTTTACCTGAGCAGTTAAAACTTTTTCTTCGAAGGTTTTTAACTCAGGCGTAATATAGCGTTCAACATTTTTTAAGGTTTGTTTTCGTTGAAAGTATGGTGGAACTTTATCGGCCTGGATACGCGATAATTCAATATAATAGCCATGTACACGGTTATACCCAAATTTTAATGTGGATAAACCCGATCGTTTTTTCTCTTGTTCTTCTAGAGCTAATAATTGTTCGGAAGCGTTAAAACTTAAAGCACGTAGCTCATCAAGCTCTTGATCAAAACCTTCTGCTATTACTCCGCCATCGCGAATTAACTGAGGGGGATTTTCAACCAGGGCATGGGTGAGACAGTGTTGCAGATCAGGAAAAGGTTTAATAAGGCTTTTTAAAGCGGGTAAAAGTTTCCCTTGTGCGGGAATACTCTTGGCAATATCGTCTAATAAATCCAAAGTTTGACGCAGAGAAACTAAATCACGTGGTCGCGCTGACTTAAGCGCTATTCTTGATAAAATACGTTCTACATCACATATCTTTTTTAATATTTCGTGAATCTGAATTTCTTTTTTTTCACTTATTAGAATAGCAATAGCTTCTTGTCGATCTGTAAGCGTTTGGCATTGAAAAAGAGGTTTACCAAGCCAGCGTTTTAACATACGGCCTCCCATGGCGGAAGCTGTTTTATCGAGAATAGAAAAAAGAGTATTTTCTGTTTTTCCAAAAACATTTTCAAAAATTTCTAAATGTTTTTGTGTTTGCGCGTCAAGTTGCAAAAAATCGTTTTTGTTTTCCAGAGTGATGTTATGTAAATGGGGAATTGATTGTTTTTGAGTATTTTGTAAATAGCGTAGTAAGCAGCCCGCTGCATGGTATGCCAAGTTATAGGTATTTTTGTCTATTGCATGTAAAGAATTTTGTGGAAATTGTTTCTCTAATAATACTTTTGCCTCTTCCAAAGAAAATTCCCAATGCGAGCGAATTTTCAAACTAATTGAAGGCGGTAAAGAAGGTATGAAGGTATTCTCGTTTAATAAAATTTCGGCGGGTGACAAGCGGGTTATTTCTGCTAAAAGTTGGGGTTCATTTTCAGCAATCAGTAAGTGGAATTGCCCACCGCTTAAATTCACCCATGCTAAACCGTATTGTTTTTGTTGTTGATAAATAGCAAGCAATAAATTGTCGCTTTTGGCCTCTAATAAAGCCTCATCGGTTACGGTGCCTGGGGTAATAATACGGGTTACTTCGCGCGATACGAGGCCTTTACTCAGTTGAGGGTCACTTATCTGTTCACAAATAGCAATGGATTCACCTTTTTTAATAAGCCTTGCCAGGTAATTCTCTACTGCATGATAAGGGACCCCGGCCATAGGTATGGGTTTCCCTGCTGATTGGCCTCTATGGGTAAGTGTTAAATCGAGTAACTTGGCAGCTCGTTTGGCATCTTCAAAAAATAATTCATAAAAATCGCCCATACGATAAAAGACCAACATATCAGGATATTCACCTTTTATGCGTAGATATTGTTGCATCATAGGAGTATGGGCAGTTGACATGTTTTTGCAGAGATGGTTAATTGTGGGCTGATTTTAGCAAAGGTACTATTGCAAGTCAGTAAAATGGTAGCTGTGATGGCATTGTTTCAATGCTTAAGAAAGCTGTCATTGATCAGGGCAGGCTCTTAGTTGATGCGTTATTAAGTCAATTATAAATGGGTTGGCGTTTTCGTATGAGTGACAAATCATTACAGCGAAAGGACTTGGAATCTAATGACAAGTACTCTGCTTTAATGTAAGCTTAGCGAAAATTATAAGTTGTAACTTCTTCACAATATTTATATTTTTGCTAGACTTATGAAGGTATTTTTTAATAAAAATAACAAAGGGAGATGAGTATGAAACAGGTTATATTAGCTGCCGTTGCTGCAATGGCATTAATGGTTGCAGGCTGTGAAGACAAACCAAAACAACCAGAAGTAAACAGCACCACTACTACCACTAGTGCTCCAGCTGAACACAATGCAGATGCTAACAAAACGAGTGAAACTACCACTACTTCTACTACTCAAAATCAATAATAAATTGATTGAGTGCTTAAACCCCGCCTCGCGGGGTTTTTTATTTCAAATGACCCCAAAACCTGACATTTGTAATGTGGGATACAGATCTGGATAAGGTTCTCGTATGCAAGAATTAGTGGATGCAGTCATAACATGGGTAGATGGTAATGATCCTGCTCATCAGAAGAAACTTGCAACCTATCTGGAAAATAAAGGGATAGAAAGGCCTTATTCCGCCCATCCTACACGTTATAATCAGTGTGGCGAAATTGAGTATTGTATACGCAGTATATGGGCATATGCCCCTTGGATAAACAGAGTTTTTATAGTAACTGATAACCAAACTCCTTCATTTCTTGAAACATTAAAAAGTCCGCTTAAGGACAAAATTATTTTAATTGATCATCGAACTATTTTTAGAGACTTTGAAGCATATTTGCCAACTTTTAATAGTTTAAGTCTTGAATCAGTCTTATGGAGAATCCCCCGGTTATCTAATCAATTTATTTATTTTAATGACGATTGCTTTCTTATTAGACCGGTGAAATATGAAGATTTTTTTCAGGATCATAGCCTGGTTATCCGGGGTGAGTGGAAAAAACAGCACCACAAAAAATGGTTTAATAAAAACAAAACGATTGATGATCATCGTCATTTCCAAGAAAGAAGCGCGCAGTTAGCAGGCTATTCAAAGTATTTCTTCCATCTCCCACATATCCCATTTGCTCTACAAAGAGAGGATTTTGACTTGATCTTTCAGGAGCAGCATCTATTGCAAAAAAATTTACAATTTCCTTTTCGTGATAAAGAGCAGTTTCATCCTATTTCATTTATGCATCATTTGGCCATAAAATCCAAAAGGGCCATTATTGATTCACAAAGACAATCGATAATGATTAATGCTGAAACGCATTCGCAAAATAAAGTGATGAAGCGTATGAATAGGGCGGATAAGAAGAAAGGTATAGTATTTGCTTGTATTCAGAGTATGGACATGGCAAGTGATGAAAAACGGCAATTATTAATAGACTGGTTAAATAAACGAATACCAACTATAAATGAACTCACAAAGGAGTAGGGAGCGTGGATATTATTGAGAAAATAGGTTTTCTACACATTCTGTATGCCTTAGGACTCGTTTTATTTGGATTACTGGTAGCAAAAAAGACAAGTTTGCTCATAGAGAAAGCAGTTATAAAAAAATATACACGTCACCAAGCTATGCTAGTGCAAAAAATTATTTTCTATGTCTTACTGGCTATTTTTATTGTCTCAGCCTTACAAGAATTAGGGTTTAGAATGACGGCATTGCTAGGAGCTGCTGGAATTCTTACCGTTGCTGTAGGCTTTGCTTCTCAAACTGCGGCTTCTAATCTTGTAAGTGGCATATTTCTTTTATTTGAACGACCTTTTCGTATAGGAGATGTTATTGAAGTAAAAACCTTTCAAGGGACTGTGGAATCTATAGATTGGCTATCGACAAAGATTAAGACGAAAGATAATACGCTTATTCGTATTCCCAATGAAAGTATTATGAAATCTGAAATCATTAACTATAATTATTTTAAAATACGGCGGTTAAAATTATCTTTCCCTATCGCTTATCAAAATCAAATTCCTCGGATTCGGGAAATCTTAACCCAGCTTGCAGAGAAAAATGAGCTAATTTTGAAGCAGCCGAGGCCTACGATTGAAATTGATAATCTTTCGGAAGGGGGGTTGCAAATTAAATTTATTGTATGGACTAAAAGTACGGACGTGCCTGTAGTAAAAAATCAGTTATTTGAAGTGTTAAAAGAGCGCTTGGAAAAAGAAGAAATCAAATTGGCAGGCTAACAATGGATCCGGTTACGCAAGGTGCTTTAGGTGCCGCTTGTGCACAAGCAGTTTTACACAAAAAAGACAAACATAATGCATGGATTGTTGGTGCGCTAGCAGGTATGGCTGCAGATTTAGATATTTTTATCCGCTCAAGTCAAGATCCTCTTCTTTTTTTCATTTATCACCGTCATTTTACCCATTCATTATTTTTTATCCCCTTTGGCGGGATATTGGTTACTCTTTTTTTATGTCTTTTCCAACGCTTTAGAAGACATTGGCGGCTTACTTTAATTGCAGCCTTGATAGGTTACGCAACGCATGGGCTTTTAGATGCGTTTACAAGTTACGGGACGATTTTGTATTGGCCTTTTAATGACAAAAGAGTTTCTTGGGATATTATTTCAATTATTGATCCATTTTTTACCTTCCCTTTAATATTAGGATTAGTATGGACATTGGTATTCGATTCGCGTAGGGGAGTGTTAGCAGGTTTGCTGCTAGCGGGGATGGTGCTTGTATTTAATACCATTCAGCACCATCGAGTTATTGTAGCGATGCATAAATATGCAGTTAAACATGCATGGAAAATTACCAGACAACGGGCCATGCCCCATTTTGCCAGCTCTATTTACTGGCGAGTTCTAGCTGTAACCAGCCAAAAAGAAATATTTATGGCTGACGTACATGCTGCTTTGTTTTCTCCGGTTGTAGTCCACCCTCTGCAATCATTTCCTATTTTACTAAAAGAAGAAATACCTGAATATGTGCAGAGTTCATCAAGTCTAATGCAGGATTTTCGTGTATTTAATTGGTTTACAGATAATTATTTAATCGCGCTTTGTAAAAATCCATTAAGTGTAGTGGATGCGCGTTTTATTTTCGGTAACAATGCTTTATGGGGATTTGTTTTTATTCCCAATCGGGAGCATGGAGTACTTTTACGGTCAATCAATTTGGATGACAAGAATGCGTATTGCAATTTTGGCAACAGGAAATGAAATTATTCAAGGTGACACGCTAAACACCAATAGTCATCAAATAGCACATCTATTAAGCTCGGAAGGATTTACTGTTAGTCATCATCTCACTTGTGGAGATGAAGAAGAAGCTATAGTAAATTGTTTGTCTTTTCTGGCACATACCCATGATATCGTTATTGTAATCGGAGGGCTTGGCCCCACTTCAGACGATAGGACACGTTTTGCCTTAGGCAGTTTTTTAAAACAGCCTTTGGTAGAGCATGCGCAAGCGGTAAAGCATATTAAGGAATGTTTAAAATTCAATAACACTATTGATGAAGGGAATTATCAGCAATCCCTTTTCCCTGAAAATGCAACAATTTTGCCTAACCCTTATGGCAGCGCTGTAGGATGTTGGTGTCCGCAAGCAGGTAAATCCTTTTTTCTTTTACCTGGTCCCCCGCGTGAATGTTTACCTATGTTTGAAAAGTTTGTTTTCCCAAAAATCAGGAAACAGCTCCCGGATGCAAAAAAACTCCTAAAATGGCGCCTTTTTGGGGTTTCCGAAGGGCTTATTGCACAAAAATTAGATGCATCTTTGGCTCATTTAGATTGTGAGACAGGCTATCGAATTGATATTCCTTATTTGGAATTTAAGGTGCGCTGTTTTGATGAACAAATTGAAACAATAAAAAATATTATAGAGCCGCTAATTCAACCATACATTATTGCCACTCCTGAAACCAGGGCCTCTGAGCAGCTCCGTAGTCTTATTAATGAATTAGATGAGCCGTTAGTGATTATTGATAATGCTACCGGTGGGGCATTTCAATTGGCTATTCAAAAACCTGAAAATCATGAAAAACTTTTTTTTCATGATTTAGCAGATGCTCGTTTGCGTTTTCACATTACGGGACTTCAGGAGTATTGGCACAATGAACAAACTAATAAGGCGAATATTATTATTAAATATAAGAATGATAGTGGGGAAGGCAAAGAAACGCACGAATTGTTATATTACAGTTCTTTAGTACTGCAATCCGCGGCGGAGCTTTTAAGCTTCCGTTTGTTTCATCTCATCCAACAACTCCATAATTGAATAACAGAGCTCTTTGGTGCCAACACCGGAAATAGCTGAAATTGGAAAGACCTTGTCTTTCCATTTTAAACCTTTGACAATCTTTTCAATAGCTTTCTTTCTTTCGCCTTCATCTGGGATGGTATCAATTTTATTTAAGACTAACCAACGTGGTTTTTTGGTTAGGCTGGGATCGTACATTTCCAATTCTTTAATAATCATTTTCGCATCATGCACAGGATCGCTGCCATCAATCGGGGCAATATCAATGAGGTGCAGTAAAATCCCTGTACGGGATAAATGCTTTAAAAATTGATGCCCTAAACCCGCTCCTTCAGCGGCTCCTTCTATCAGCCCTGGTATGTCAGCCATGACAAAACTCTTATGATTAGAGACACGAATTACACCGAGATTAGGATGTAATGTAGTAAAGGGATAGTCAGCAACTTTTGGTTTAGCGCTTGAAACTGCACGAATTAATGTTGACTTACCTGCATTAGGTAAGCCCAATAAACCCACATCCGCGAGCACTCGAAGCTCCAAACGCAATTGTCGTACTTCTCCAAGAGAACCGGGTGTTGTTTGTCTAGGTGCACGGTTTACACTACTTTTATAACGCGTGTTACCTAATCCATGAAAACCACCCTGGGCGACTAGAAGGGTTTCCCCGGAATTACGGATGTCGCCAATAAGTTCATGGGTTTCTAAATCATAGACAAGGGTTCCTACCGGTACTTGAATAATTAGATCGTTGCCTTTTTTACCGGTACAGTTACTACCCATACCTCCTTGGCCATTTTCCGCTTTATAATTACGCTGGTAACGAAAGTCTACCAAAGTATTTAAATCAGGATTTGCTTGGAGAAAGACACTACCTCCATCGCCTCCATCACCCCCATCAGGGCCGCCAAAAGGGATGAATTTTTCACGGCGAAAGCTAAGGCAGCCATTACCGCCTTTACCTGCTTCAACTTTGATTATTGCTTCATCGACAAATCGCATGGTGTTTGCTCACTGCTAAAAGTAGAGTGGGCCAATAGGCCCAACAAACGAGGTAAATTTAATATGGTTGGGCCCATTGGCCCAACCTGCATTCAGTCGTAGTCTAGTTGCAGCAACCAGGCTACGACTAGATGCTTCCGCCTCGGGAATGACAGGCTCACAAGCTACATTATACAAAAAAAAAGCCCCATTAGGGGCTCTTTACATACTTATATATTAATGCTTTTGATCTTCAACAGGCTCAATAAATACGTATTGACGCTGATTAGCCCCTTTCGTTTTAAATTGTACCAAACCAGGAATCAAGGCAAACAATGTATGGTCACGACCTAATCCCACACCTTCACCTGGGTGAAAGCGAGTTCCGCGTTGACGAACAATAATTTCGCCTGCATTTACTAATTGGCCACCGTAACGTTTCACTCCAAGAAACTTAGGATTCGAATCGCGGCCGTTACGTGTACTTCCGCCTGCTTTCTTATGTGCCATTGCAATATCCTCTAAAACTATTTATTAATTGCCGTGATTTTAATTTGAGTAAAATTTTGACGGTGTCCCATTTGTTTCATGTGGTGCTTGCGACGTCTAAATTTAATAATTTTTATTTTTTTATGGCGACCATGAGCAACTACTTCTGCTTGTACAGAAGTTTTCGCCAGAAATGGGCTGCCACAAGTAACTTTATCGCCATCAGCCAACATTAAAACTTCAGAAAAATCTACTTTACTGCCAACTTCGGCGGTCAGTTCTTCAATTTTAAGGATATCACCTTCTTGGACTCGGTATTGTTTACCACCTGTCTTAATTACCGCATACATGACTTTTCTCCAAACTCCGCCTGACCGGCTTGTCATACTATTTAATAAAGTGCGATATTCTATAAGAAGTTAAGAATAAAGTCTATATGCCGGAGTTAAATATTGAAGCAACGTAGGTTGGCGCCGATAGGCCCAACAAAGGATCTTGCTAATGAGTGTTGGGCCTGCCGGCGCCAACCTACATTTTTTAATAATTCCCGATCTTTTTCATTCTTCTAAAATAGTGTATACTCCGCCACCTTGCCCGTTTAACCTGGTCGCAAGGTTAAGGAAGTATAGCATACGGTAGGGCGTATTGATTATTTGGAGACAACCATGTCGATTGTTTTAGAAGCAGAACCAAGAACGGATATTGGGAAAGGTGCGAGCCGCCGCCTCCGTCGTCTTGAAAATAAAATCCCCGCTGTTTTATACGGTGGTGAAAAAGAACCCCAATCTTTGCACTTATTACACAATAAAGTAGTAAAAGCTCTTGAATCGGAAAGCATTTATTCAAGTATTTTTGATTTAAAGATTAATGGGAAAACTGAACACGTTATTTTAAAAGATTTACAACGTCATCCTTATAAGCCCATTATTCTTCATATGGACTTACAAAGAGTTTCTGCTAAAGACGTTTTAGTAAAGCTTGTTCCTTTGCATTTCATTAACGAGCAAACTGCAAAAGGAGTAAAAGCAGGTGGCATGATTAATCATGCTATGATGCAAGTTGAAATTCGTTGCCAGGCAAAAAATCTTCCTGAGTTTATAGAGGTGGATGTTGCTGATCTTAATGTGGATGAAGTGATCCACTTATCTGATTTAAAGTTGCCTAAAAATGTACAGTTAGCTACTGACCCTAACGTAGGTGGCCACGATCATCCGGTTGTGAGTATTCACTTACCAAAAGGTAGTAGTGCGGATGAAGAGGAAGAAGCAGCACCAGCACCAGCTCCTGCCGCTGAAACTGTAGAAAAATCCGAAAATCCAACCGAAGAATAATCCTTAAAACCTTCTCCATTGGAGAAGGTTTTGCCTTTGGGTTTAACGAATTGATTGCCCATGTCCATTAAATTGATTGTTGGTTTACGCAACCCTGGTTCCGCATATGAACATACACGCCACAACGTGGGTGGATGGTTTGCAGAATTACTTGCAAGTCAGCATAATGCCTCTTTTAAAACAGACAAAAAATTAAACGCAGAATTAACTTCGATTCAAATAGAGCATCATCTTTGCCGTATTATACTGCCGCTTACCTTTATGAATCATAGTGGATTACCCATTCGCGCAGTTTGCCAGTTTTATAGTATTGAAGCAGATGAAGTATTAGTTGTTCATGATGACCTTGATTTGCCTGCGGGAAAAATTAAGTTAAAAAGTGGAGGGGGACACGGTGGTCATAATGGTTTGCGTAATACCATAGCTCATTTAGGCAGTGCTCATTTTAATAGATTGCGGATTGGAATAGGGCACCCGGGTCATAAAGATTTAGTGTTAAATTATGTACTGGGTAAACCTTCTGTTGAAGATAAAAAACTAATTATGGATGCTATTGATAGAGCGGTTAAAGAAATTCCTACACTTTTTTCAAAAGGTATGAGTGTAGCGATGAATAGATTGAATACTTAATGTCAGGTTTGTGATGAGGAATAATTATGGGATTTAAATGCGGAATTGTGGGATTACCAAATGTTGGAAAATCCACGTTATTTAATGCTTTAACCAAAGCAGGTATCGAAGCCGCGAATTATCCATTTTGTACAATCGAACCTAATATTGGGGTGGTCACTGTTCCAGATACCAGATTACAAGCTTTAAGCGACATTATTAAACCGCAGCAGGTGGTTCCAGCGGTTATGCAATTTGTCGACATTGCCGGGTTAGTAAAAGGTGCTTCAAGTGGTGAAGGACTAGGCAATCAATTTTTAGCAAATATTCGAGAGACAGATGCTATTGCCCATGTGGTTCGTTGTTTTGAAAATTCAGATGTTATTCACGTTGAAGGTAAAGTTGATCCTGTTAGTGATATTGAAGTGATAAATACGGAACTTGCTTTAGCGGATATGGACAGTGTTGAAAAAGCATTAATGAAGGCAGGAAAGAATAGCAAAAGTGGTAATAAAGAAGCTATTTTAGAAAAAGAAACCCTGGAAAAAGTAAAAGCACACCTGGATGCCGGATTTCCAGTACGAACATTGACATTAAATGATGAGGAATTATTAATAATAAAACGTATATTTTTATTAACTGCCAAACCCGTTCTTTATATCGCAAATGTCGATGATGATGGATTTGAAAATAATCCTTTATTGGAAAAAGTGAAAAATCTGGCTAAAAATGAAAATGCACAAGTGGTTGCGATTAGTGCTGCTACAGAGGCAGAACTAGTGGAGCTGGATGAAGCAGATAGAGAAGAATTAATGAAAGATATGGGGATGAAGGAACCAGGTCTTAATCGGGTTATCAGAGCAGGCTATGATTTGTTAGGGTTACAAACTTATTTTACAGCAGGTGTTAAAGAAGTTCGTGCATGGACTGTAAAAAAGGGGGCTACTGCACCCCAAGCTGCAGGAGTGATCCATACTGATTTTGAAAAAGGCTTTATCCGTGCCGAAGTGACTGCTTTTGATGATTTCATTGCTTTTAAGGGAGAGCAAGGAGCCAAAGAAGCTGGGAAACTGCGATTAGAAGGGAAGGAGTATGTGGTTAAAGACGGCGATGTGATGCATTTTCGTTTTAATGTTTAAAAAATTAAATATAGGTTGGCGCCGATAGGCCCAACAAACAATCTCGCTAATAAATGTTGAGCCTGTCGGCGCCAACCTGCATTTAGAGAAGATTAGTCACTTGATGGCTTGTTTCCAATTAGAATAATTGCATCCCTCAGGCCAAAGGTGGCCTAACAAATCATGGAAGATAGGGTAGGCCACTGGTAACCATCTAAATTATACTAAGGATTTTAATGGATTATGGATAATTTACTTGAAATCAATCAATTAACTGTCTCCTTTAAAATACCCGAGCGCATTGTCACGGCAGTTGACGATGTCAACTTTGAAATTAGACCAGGTGAAACACTGGGATTAATGGGTGAATCAGGATGTGGGAAGTCAATTACTTCTTTGGCTATTATGCGGTTATTACCGCCTAATAGTGTGTATGGTATGCAAAGTAGTATTGATCTTTTTGGCCAAGACCTATTAGAAGTTCCTGAAGTGCTTATGCGTAGCATCCGTGGAAAGCGTATGTCCATGATTTTCCAAGAGCCGATGACTGCACTGAATCCTGTTTTAAATATTGGGCAGCAGTTAGGTGAAACTTTAAAGCTGCATCAAAATTTATCCAAAAAAGCAATTAAAACGCGCGTAATAGAGTTATTACAAGAAGTAGAAATCCCAGATCCGGAAATTCGTATCCACCATTACCCTCATCAACTGTCGGGTGGTCAAAAACAGCGGGTACTGATTGCTATTGCTTTGGCTTGTAACCCTGAAATATTAATTGCAGACGAGCCTACTACAGCGCTTGATGTTACTGTTCAAGCACAAATTTTATCCTTACTAAAAAAATTACAACAACAACATCAAATGAGTTTACTCTTAATTACACACGATTTAGGTGTGATTAAAGCCATGGCTGATAGAGTTTGTGTGATGTATGCAGGACAAATTGTTGAATCGGCACCAGTAGGAGAATTTTTTACTAAACCCTTGCATCCTTATGCTCAACAGTTATTAATTTCTTTACCCACTTTAGAAAAAAGAGGCCAGGAATTACCGGCAATAAAAGGAAGCGTGCCCACCTTGGAAAGTACTCCTTCCGGATGCCGTTTCCACCCCCGATGTGCGCATTGTTTTACGCCTTGCCCAACCATAGAGCCTGTATTACAAACAAAAGAAGAAAATCGGTTAGTAAGATGCCATCTTTATCCTGAACATGACTTCCCTCCTCCCTTGCTCATTGAAAATCTACCGTGGAGCAAAACCAAAGATCAGCAAGAGGTCTTATTATCAGTGCGTGATTTACAGGTATTTTTTACCCAGCGCTCGGGATTGAAAAAGAGCATATTTAAAGCCGTCAATGGGTTATCTTTTGATTTACAGAAGGGTAAAACTTTAGCACTAGTTGGTGAATCGGGCTGCGGGAAAACAACTACAGCGCGAGCAATTATTCGTTTACAAACTACTAGTGGTGGAAAAATTCTTTTTAAAGAAAGAGACATTGCTCAACTCCGTGGCCAGGAGTTACAGGAATTTCGCAAAAAAGTGCAAATCATTTTTCAGGATCCGTTTTCTTCTATGAACCCGCGCATGACAATAGGTGAAATTCTTGCGGAAGGCATGAAAGCACAGCATCTTGATAAAAAAAGTATTGCAAAAAAACAGGGAGTATTATTAGAACAAGTAAATCTGCCCGCGAATAGTCTCCATCGATATCCTCATCAATTCTCAGGTGGTCAAAGACAACGTATTTGTATTGCTCGTGCTTTAGCAACGGAACCAGAGCTTTTAATCTGTGACGAACCAACCAGCGCGTTGGATATTTCCGTGCAAGCGCAAATTTTAAATTTGCTCAAAAATTTGCAAGCGGAATATGGGCTTACTTATTTATTTATTACACATAATATGGGCGTGGTGTCTTATATTGCAGATGAAGTGCTGGTAATGGCACAAGGAAAAGCAGTAGAGAGAGGAGAGACTGAACAGCTTTTTAAAAAGCCTACGCATGAATATACAAAGCAGCTTTTGAGCGGAGTCCTGAAGGTGTGATTAACCAATCTCTCTAGTTGTAGCATAACCGTAGCAACCCAGGCTACGGTTTAATTCAGACTACACTACTAATTGTTAAAAAGGTCTGTAATAAAGCTACTTACCTCATCTAAATGCATTAAACTAGGCTCGTTTTGTGAACGGGCTTTATATTCAACCATTTGTTGAGCAAGATTGCGTTCGCCTACCACTATCCTGTGAGGGATCCCAATGAGATCGTTGTCGGCAAATAATACGCCGGGTCTTTCCTGTCTATCATCTAATAAAACATCTAAGCCCGCATGTGAAAACTGTTGGTAGAGTTTTTCTGCAGTTTCCATGACGACAGGGCTACGGTGACCATTGATTGGAATAATTACTACTTGAAAGGGGGCAATCGCTTGCGGCCATAGAATTCCTTTTTCATCATGGTGTTGTTCAATAGCTGCAGCTACCACTCTGCTTATACCTAAACCATAACAACCCATAGTCATGGTTTGTAAATTACCCTCTTCATTAATAACGTGGGCGTTCATGGCTTCTGCATATTTACCACCGAGCTGAAAAACATGGCCAACTTCAATACCACGACAAGCATGTAAGGTCCCTTGCCCATCAGGGCTCGCATCACCTTCTTTAACATTACGCAGGTCAAATCCTTCGCTACTTTTTACATCTCTGTCCCATACTACGTGTTGAAAATGTTTGTCTTTCTGATTTGCTCCGCATACAAATTCAGCTAAAGCTAAAGCATGAAAATCAATTATCATAGGAATATTTAGATTCACTGGGCCCAGAGAGCCAACGGGGGCACCTAATGTTCTAACAATGGTGTCTTCATCAGCAAATTTTAAAGGGGTTCTCAAGAGCGGATGCTTGGAAGCCTTAACTTCATTTAATTCATCATCGCCTTTTAAGATAAGTGCTACTAAGGGATGCTCTTTTCCTTCTACTATTAGGGTTTTAATTGTTTCCGCGGGCTCCACATTTAAAAACTGTGCTACCTCAGAGATTGTTTTAACCCCAGGTGTACTTACTTCTTGCATGGAAGCAGAAATGTCGCTTTTAGTACGTTCAGGCTTTAAACATATGGCTTGTTCTACATTAGCAGCATAGTTACTACTATCACTATAAAAGATAATATCTTCGCCGGAGTCTGCCAAGACTTGGAATTCATGGGAGGCAGACCCCCCAATTGCGCCGGTATCTGCTTCAACTGCACGGTATTTAAGCCCGAGTCGATCGAATATACGGCAATATGCCTGGTACATTTCATCATACGTCTTTTGTAATGACTCTTGCGTTAGATGGAAAGAATAAGCATCTTTCATGAGGAACTCGCGTGCCCGCATTACTCCGAAGCGGGGGCGAATTTCATCGCGAAATTTAGTTTGGATTTGATATAAATTGATAGGTAATTGTTTGTAGGACTGTAGCTCATTACGCATTAAATCCGTAATCACTTCTTCATGGGTAGGTCCAAAGCAATACTCTCTTTCATTGCTATCTTGCATAGTTAACAATTGTCCGCCGAAGGTTTCCCAGCGCCCTGTTTCTTCCCACAACTCCCGAGGCTGTACGGCGGGCATTAAAATTTCCATAGCGCCCGTACGGTTCATTTCTTCACGTACGACTTGCTCTATTTTACGTAAAACTTTTAAACCCATAGGTAACCAAGTATAAAGGCCAGCTCCCAGTTTACGAATCATCCCTGCTCTTAGCATCAGTTGATGAGAGACAACCTCGGCATCACTGGGTGTTTCTTTAATAGTGGCTGAAAACCATTGGGATGCACGCATGAAAACTCCAGAATTTTTAAAAAAAAGATTATACCCAAGATACTTCAAAATGCTAGGTTTTGAGCGATGCGGTGTTTGTGCTGGGAAACTAAAAAAGACCGGTATAGCCAGCCTATGCAGGTTTAGTTTCGAGGCGCAAAAAGCGATAGATAGTATTTTGAGTATCCTGGGTATTTAAGCTTAATACAAGAACTTAAGCATCTTTCTTAGGAAATACTTCATTAAACATGACATGCTTATTGTTTACTAAGTTTTCTTGCCGATTTTTATCAAAACCGAACACTTTATAAATAATCATCGGGAGGCTAAGGCTGATGAAACCGATGGTAAAAGCTAGCTTATAAGTGGGATCAGGGCTCATAAATAAAAAAACCAAGCATGCTACCATGAGAACTATAGCGATAATTCCTGTATAGGGAGAACCTGGGGTTTTATACTTAAGATCAGCGGTGGTATAGCCAGCTTGATATAATTTCTTTCTAAAGTTTATTTGCGCCCAACACAGAGAAATCCAGGCAATTGCTCCGGTAAATCCAGATACTAAAAGTAGAGCGATATAAAGCATTGATTGCCCAAAGAAATAACCTGCTAGCAGAAGTATCCAAATAGAAACCAAGGTAGCGATACCAGCATTCTGGGGTACAGCATTACGGTTAAGTTTTGCTAATTTTCTGGGGGCCATACCATTACGAGCGAGTGCATGCAAAGAGCGTACAATCCCATATACCCCTGAGTTAGAGCAAGAGAGGGTAGCCGTGAGGGTTACAAAACTGGTGGCAGCTCCGGCCCATTTTAAGCCATAAAAATTAAGAGCATCTGCAAAGACGGAATTATCTAACCCCGCCTTTTGCCATGGGAAAATTAAAACCAAACAAAAAACAGGAATAATATAAATGAATAAAATACGAAAAGTAACATTACGAATTGCACTGGGGATCATGCGCGCAGGATCAATGGATTCTCCAGCCGCAAGACCGATGATTTCCGAACCTTGGTAATTAACTAGCAATAGGACCATTGCAGTGAGAAGAGCCATGGGTCCATTCGGAAAGAGACCACCTTGATCGAAAATAAATTTTCCACCAATAACCCCAGGGGGTTGCGGGCCATGGATTAAACCAAAAAATATCAGCATGGCTAAACCGACAAAAGCAAAGAGAGCAAGAATTTTTATTAAAGCCAGCCAAAACTCGATTTCGCCAAATGTTCCTACTTTCGAAATATTAATATAGGTAATTAATACTCCAAAACCTACCGCCCAAATATACCCATTTATTCCTGTAAAGTGCTGCATGATAATTCCACCAGCAACACATTCAGCGGGGATATATGCTACCCAGCTAATCCAATAAGACCATCCCACTCCACAGGCAAGGGTCGGAGAAATGAAATCTGCGGTGTAATTAATAAAAGAACCTGAAATAGGTATTGCAACAGCTAGCTCACCCATGCAAAGCATGGTTAAATAAATAATTAGGCCACCAAGAATATAGGCGAGGAAAACGGAAGGGCCTACCTGGTTAATGACTTCCCCTGTACCTAAAAAATAACCGGACCCAATAATGCCACCGAGTGCAATTAATTGCACATGCCGTGTCTTGAGCGCTCGACGGAATTCTCCTTCATTAGCAGGTGGGGAGTTAATCTCATTTGACGTGGTCACTAACTGTTTATTTCCTTAAAAATAATCGCAGGCGCGAATTGTATAATAATGCTATCTTTTGTCTATATTTTTTTAAGGTAAAAAAGTGATTTTTTAATTCTTTTACAGTTGGCGGAGAGAGAGGGATTCGAACCCTCGATACGTTTCCGTATACACACTTTCCAGGCGTGCGCCTTCGACCGCTCGGCCATCTCTCCGGTGCGCCAAGAATATACTCGAGAATACTAAAAAGCAACCTATTGATAAACAAAAAGGATGGTAATCAAGTTTATGGGAAAACACTGCAAAATATACCATTTTAAATTCTCTTGTATACTTATACAGATTATAGTTAACAGGAGTGAATTGTGGGGTTCAATATCAGGAAAGTATTATTAGGGGTATTTACTACTGGTTTTGCTATGCAAAGCCATGCTTTTACTTGCTTTCTTACCCAAATGAAAGATGATTGTTGGAAAACGTATAATGTCACTGTGGATGTATATGACAGTACCACCAATAAAAAGTTGGTTTCTGCGATTGTTCCCACTGGCAGTTTATGGACACGGCAACAATTCACATGTCAACCCGGACAAACTTTGCGCTTTCAAGCCCAATTTACCCCCGTATTCTGGCAAAATGACGAAGGGAAAACCTGGTATGGTAACCATTTTTGGACGTTACCTGCCCAACCACAAACAGGGGAAACTGCATGGAATATATCTTTATGTTTCCCAGGGGATTTTGCAGAAGTACCTATGCCCCCGCAGGCTACCAATAATTGCCAATGTAGTTCGAGTGGGATTCCACCGATTGAGGCGCCCAGTTCATAATTGCGCACCCAAACAAACTTCCGCTCCCTCACGGTCGCGGTCGGATTGAGATAGGATGACCGAGCCGCGCACATAAGTAAGCGGAATTTAACAAACTATTCTGCCGCATGTTTTTTTATCTTGCGGTGGGAAGCTGTTTATTCGTGTCGTTGCTAACCAGGAGTTTACTTCTTCTAGATCGGTGGTATTGAGTGTGCCTGCAAGGTATTTTAAATTTAATATGGCAGCAATTAAATTGTACTGATCACGTGCCAGTTGCTCTTGTGCTTCAAAAAGTCTTTGTTGTGCAGTAACCACATCCACCATGGTGCGCGTACCCACCTCGAATTGGGCTTCGGTGGATTCCAATGAATTTTGTTGAGAAATAACGGTTTGCCTATCGGCATTAACTTTACTGATACCATCAATTATGGTGTTAAAAGCAATACGACCATTAACCACTATATCACGATAAGTTTGTTCTAATTGTTCGCTGGATGTTTGAAAATCGTATTGTGCTTGCCTTGTTTTAGATTCAACTAAACCGCCAGTATATACAGGGAAATTAAGGTTTAAACCGATGCTGTCACTTTCTTGCATGCCAGGGGCAAAAAAGTTGCTTAGGGGACCTGAATTATGGGTTTGTTGCGAAGTGCCCTGAATAGCTAAAGTCGGCCAACCACTGGCGGATTGTACTTTTATATTTTCACGTGCTGCCTGCAGGGAATATTTTGCAGCATACAGTTTATAGTTTTGTTTTATTGAGGCAGAGATCCATTCATCAGCATCATTGGGTTCAGGTTTAATTAAAGGAATACGATTGTCACGCAAAGGAGCTAGCTGCTCATACACGTGATTAGTTAGTTTTCGCAAGTTTTCATTTTGATTAACCTGGTTATTCTTTGCTGAAATGACTTCTGCGACGGATTGATCGTAAGCCGCCTTCGCTTCGTACACGGAGGTTATGGTATCAACTCCCACATCAAATCGTTGCTGTGCTTGTTCGAGTTGTCTTTTATTGGCGCGTAATTTAGCTTCGGCAAAATTTAAAGTGTCACGCGCAAACAGAACATCAAAATAAGCTTTTGATGCGCGAAGCATTAGATCCTGAGAAGCATCATTATAAGTTGCATGGGCTGCTTTAACAGAAGCCTTTGCTTGTTGAACTTGGGCCCAGCTTTGATAATTAAAAACCGCTTGTGATAATGTAAGACCCCAAGTGTTACTATTGTATATCTGAGCAATGGTTTGTAGATTGGTTTCTACACGTTGCCGATTTCTTGAAACATTACTTGTAGCGTTTACTTGCGGTAATAATTGAGAAACCGCTTGCGGAATTGCTTCGGCATTCGACATAAAAGTGCTATATGCTGCTTTAAAGGTGGGATCATTTTCTAAAGCTTGGTGATAGACATCCATCAAATCCGCAGCATGCAAAGTGGCATAAAAGCTTGCAGTAAGCATCCAGCATAAAAGCTTTTTTCTCATCAAGTATTCCTAGAAAACAAATTCTTTTGGTCTTAGTTTATCAATTAGTGGAGGAATGCTAGTCTCAAATAAGACTTGCTCTTGCCAATTTCCGGATTTATCCAATACCAGCAATTGTGCTTGCATCACTGGCTCTTTGCCCACTATAGCGAATATTTTTCCACCAGGTAATAACTGTAAACGGTGATTTTCTGTTAGATAGGGGAGGGAGCCAGTGAAGACCATAACATCATACGGGGCTTGATCAATCCAACCGCGAGAGCCGTCTCCGGTATGTAGCTCAACATTATTACAATGGTGTTCTGCTAATTTTTTGCGAGCTTGCGTAGTGAAATCGGGAAAATAATCTATGCTGATGACTTTTTGACACAGTTTACTTAACAAAGCTGTGAGAAAACCAGTTCCCGTACCTACCTCCAATATTATTTCGGTTCCCTTTAGCTCTAAAGCTTGCAATAGCTTTCCTTCCTCGAGCGGCGTAAACATGCGCTGTTGATGGGGAAGCGTAATTTGCATGTCAGAGTATGCAAAATGCTTATATTCTACGGGAACAAAATTTTCTCTTGGAATTAAATGATAAAGCTCAAGAATGGATTCGTTTAAAACATCCCCTGTACGTAATTGTTGCTTGACCATATTAATACGTGCAATTTGACTGCTCATTAGGAACTCACTGTGATACTAAAATGTAGATCGCGTCTGAAAATAACGCAGATTGATAATCCAACCTGAATAGCAAAACTACTAACCGGGAAGTTATCTCAGACGCGATCTCTAGGTTAAAGCGTTGATGAGATTTTAGCAAGAAATGAAAAAAGAGGAAGCTGAATTCTTTTAAGTTTTCATAGTGAATTTGTGTAAAATTTGTTATTATCGCGCATTTGAATGGGGCAAAGGAGAGAGTTTTGGATAGCCGTTTTAGTGAATTTATTCAGGGAGAGATTGAGTTAATCAAAAAAGAGGGTTTATTTAAACCTGAGCGTATAATTAGTAGTCAACAACAAGCTGAAGTTGAAGTAAATGAAGAACACGTTATTAATTTATGTGCCAATAATTATTTAGGCTTGGCAAACAACCCTTTGCTTATTAAAGAAGGCCAAAAGGCTTTGGAAGAGTATGGTTATGGAATGGCTTCCGTTCGATTTATTTGTGGTACGCAAACCCCTCATAAAAAATTAGAAAAAAAATTAAGCAATTTCTTAGGTAAAGAAGACACTATTCTCTATTCCTCCTGCTTTGATGCTAATACGGGTTTATTTGAAACCTTGCTAGGCCCTGAAGATGCTATAATTAGTGATGCACTTAATCATGCCAGTATTATTGACGGCATTCGTTTATGCAAAGCTGCACGCTATCGCTATGCCAATAACGATATGAAGGATTTGGAAGCCAAGTTGATTGAAGCAAAAAATGCCCGTTTCCGTTTAATTGCCACAGACGGTGTGTTTTCAATGGATGGTATTCTTGCCAATTTGCCTGCTATTTGCGAATTAGCTGAAAAACACAAGGCATTAGTTATGGTTGACGACTCCCATGCCGTTGGTTTTATTGGTACAACGGGCCGCGGTACACCCGAACATTTTGGGGTTTCTTCACAAATAGATATTATTACCGGAACACTAGGCAAAGCATTGGGGGGGGCTTCCGGAGGGTATACCTCTGCAAACGCCACGATTGTTGAATGGTTGCGACAACGTTCCCGGCCCTATCTTTTTTCCAACACTTTAGCACCTGTTATCGCGCAGACATCGATTGCGGTCCTGGATTTAATCCAACAAAATCCTGAGCTATTACAAAAACTAAAACGCAATAGCATTTATTTCCGCGAAGGTTTGAGTCAACTCGGTTTTAATTTAATACCCGGTGAGCACCCCATTATACCGGTCATGTTAGGCGATGCAGTTCTAGCTGGTAAGATGGCGCAGGAACTATTAGTGGAAGGCGTATATGTGATTGGTTTTTCCTTTCCCGTAGTTCCTAAAGGTATGGCACGTATTCGTACGCAAATGTCTGCCGGGCTTGAACTTCACCACTTGGACAAAGCGATAGCTGCTTTTGAAAAAGTGGGTAAAAAATTGAACGTTATTCAGTAATAAACAGAGGAAATGTATGAAATCCTTAGTTAAGGCAAAACGCGAACCTGGAATTTGGATGCAGGATGTAGCTGTTCCTGAATTTGGCGTAAATGATGTACTGATTAAAATTAAAAAAACAGCGATTTGTGGCACAGATATTCATATTTACTCTTGGGATGATTGGGCACAGGCAACCATTCCTGTCCCCATGACCGTAGGCCATGAGTTTTTTGGCGAAATCGTGGAAGTGGGTCGAGAAGTACGCGGATTTCAACCCGGCCAGCGGGTTTCAGGAGAAGGGCATATTACTTGTGGAATGTGCAGAAATTGCCGTGCAGGGAAAAGGCATTTATGTAGAAACACGCAAGGCGTGGGGGTGAATAGACCCGGGTGTTTTGGTGAATATTTAGCTCTACCTGCCAGTAATGTCCTGGCATTACCTGATAATATTTCTGCTGATCAAGCAGCTATTTTAGACCCTTTAGGTAATGCTACCCACTGTGCCCTGGCCTTTAATGTAGTGGGTGAAGACGTTTTAATTACCGGTGCAGGTCCTATCGGGATAATGGCAACTGCTATTTTGCGTCATGTAGGAGCGCGTAACATAGTAATTACTGATGTAAATGATCACCGTTTGGAACTTGCAAGAAAAATGGGTGCCACGCGGGCGATTAATGTGAAGTACACGCCTATTCGGGAAGTCATGGAAGAGTTAAACATGACGGAAGGGTTTGACGTGGGCTTAGAAATGTCAGGTAATCCGATGGCTTTAAATGACATGGTTAAAGCAATGAACCATGGAGGACAAATCGCCATGTTAGGGATTCCGCCTCAAGAAACCCCAATTGATTGGAACCAGGTTATTTTTAAAGGTTTAGTCGTTAAAGGTATCTATGGCCGTGAAATGTTTGAAACATGGTATAAGATGATTGCCATGCTACAAAGCGGGTTAGATATTTCCCCGGTTATTACGCATCATTTTCCAGTTGAAGAATACCAACATGCATTTCAAATTATGGCCTCCGGGCAGTCTGGTAAGGTAATCCTTGATTGGTCCTAGAATAGTTAAATTAATGTTTAGTCATCCTGAATAATCAGGATCAGGAGTTGTTATGTCGCAGTATATTTTTACTATGAATCGCGTGAGCAAAATAGTTGAAAACCAGCGGTTCATTTTAAAAGATATTTCTCTAAGCTTTTACCCTGGGGCTAAAATTGGTGTTTTAGGATTAAATGGATCCGGAAAATCTACCTTATTACGAATTATGGCAGGTGTTGATACCCAGTTTGAAGGTGAAGCCCGTCCACAACCAGGAATTAAAATTGGATATCTTGAGCAAGAACCGCAAGTTGATATGCACAAAACGGTGCGTGAGGTGGTTGAGGAAGCCGTTCATGATATTAAAAAATTATTAACTGATTTTGATGAAATTAGTATGCGCTTTGCTGAGCCAATGAGTGATGAGGAAATGAATAAGCTCTTGGAAAAACAAGGCGAGCTACAACATGAAATCGAAAACAGCGGTGGGTGGGATCTTGATCGCCGCCTTGATATAGCAGCAGATGCATTACGTCTTCCTGATTGGGATACTAAAATAGAAGTGCTTTCTGGGGGCGAAAGACGTCGGGTTGCTTTATGCCGTTTGTTATTATCCAGTCCTGATATGCTGTTACTTGATGAACCTACTAACCATTTGGATGCGGAAAGTGTGGCTTGGTTAGAGCGTTATTTAGAAGAGTTCCCCGGTACAGTGGTTGCTGTAACGCACGATAGATATTTCCTGGACAATGCTGCTGAGTGGATTCTTGAACTCGATCGCGGCGAAGGAATTCCTTATAAAGGAAATTACACGGCTTGGTTGGAGCAAAAAAATGAACGGTTAGAACGCGAGCAGAAACAAGAGGCTGCGCATCTACGAACGCTTAAATCAGAGCTTGAATGGGTAAGGACCTCTCCAAAAGGACGACACGCAAAAAATAAAGCAAGGTTAGCGCGTTTTGAAGAAATGAATTCAAAAGAGTTCCAAAAACGTAATGAAACCAATGAATTATATATTCCCCCAGGTGAGCGTTTGGGCGACTTGGTTTTAGAAGGGAAGGAGTTACGAAAAGCTTATGGCGATAGAATTTTGTTTGAGAATTTAAATTTCCATCTACCCAAGGGAGGCGTCCTGGGAATCATTGGTCCTAATGGTGCCGGTAAATCTACTTTCTTAAAATTAATTACTGGGAAAGAAACTGCCGATCAGGGTGAAATACGCGTGGGGGAAACGGTAAAACTCGCTTACGTGGATCAAATGCGGGATCACCTCGATGCCAATAAAACCGTTTGGGAAGAAATTACTGATGGTCAAGATATTATGCAAGTGGGTTCATTCCAAATGCCTTCGCGTGCATATGTCGGCCGGTTTAATTTCAAAGGTTCAGATCAACAGAAAAAAATGTCGCAATTATCGGGTGGGGAGCGTAATCGTGTTCACCTTGCAAAGCTTTTGAAAAGCGGCGGTAATGTTATTCTCCTTGATGAACCGAGTAATGATTTAGATGTTGAGACTCTAAGAGCTTTAGAAGATGCTATTTTAAATTTTCCTGGCTGTGCCATTGTTATTTCGCATGACCGTTGGTTCCTGGATCGTATTTGTACTCACCTAATGGCTTTTGAAGGGGATTCTCAAGTTACGTTCATAGAAGGAAATTATTCTGATTATGAAGAAGAGAGGAAACGGCGTTTAGGTGACGAAGCTAATCGGCCTTCCCGTATTAAATATCGTAGGTTAAAAGATTAATAATTGAGGATTATGTTTCATGAAACGCGTTTTATTATCTGCTTTATTAACTGTATTTATTGCTGGTTGTATTGACTATGATGAGTCTACCTATATCACTGACGACATGGGTGTGAGACATCATACCAAACATTATTTAAAAGATACGCGCGGTAAAAATTATTTTCCCGAGAAAATAAAAGGGATTGGTAGAAAACAATTTATTTTTGATCCCAAAGTGGCCGCATGGGCTGCTTATGATGAAGCTGGCAATCGCGTGATGACAGGTAGCGGCTCGGGTGGTAAAGAATATTGCGAAGACGTGGGTAAACCTTGCCGTACTGTGACGGGTTCATTCCGTGTTTACAATAAACGCGGCCTTGACTGTAAATCGGGTGAGTATCCAGTAGAGACAACTGGTGGAGCAAAAATGCCCTATTGTATGTACTTTTATAGAGGATTTACCATTCACGCCGGGTATGAAGTACCTCCTTATAATTCGAGCCATGGGTGCATACGCGTACTCCCTAGTGCTGCAAAATGGTTAAATGAAGACTTTTTAACTTTAGGTTCTCAAGTCACAGTTCTGTCTTATCCAGATGAAAATGGTGATCGCGATGACGTAAGTAAACCTTTAGGCCCATTTGCAACTACTTCAGTAATTCAACCGGTTGTGCCTAACCTGGACACCGGTAATACCGATAATAATGAAGAACTAGCGCAATCAAAGTCGGAAGCACAGCAGCCTATAGCTCAAGCACAAGAGAGTCCGGAAGAGGTGATAAAACGAGCAGAAGCTGATTTGCCCCCCGTATATGAGGCTGGATAAATAAAATAACCTGGTTGCCTGTCAACCAGGTTCCTTCCTGAAGTGATACACATTCCATTTTGTGCAAAAGTAGATGCAATCTAGGCTAGACTCGTTAAATGGATTTGATAAAGGCTATTTGCTTAATGACCATTCCAGTATGAAACATGTAGAACGAGCGAGCCCGTTATCATGTTGTGAGCTTTCCGTACCATAGCTCTATTAATCTGCTTCCACTTTTAATTTGAAATCAACCACGTTGGCACTTAACTTGGTATCTCCCATGGGAAAGGGGGTAGTAGTAGGTCCCAAGGGCGGGGAGTTGTTCATTCGTGCAGTTTCCCAGCCATAACCATAGAGTAATTCTACGCTGGTGTTTCTGGTAAAATGATAGTCTGCAGCGAGGGCAAGAAAATACTGTCTATCTGCAGGGAAGTTAAGGACGCGGTATTGATCACGTTCTGGACCATCATCAACGACGCCAATTGCGGTGAGTCCTAATTTATCATTCATTTGTCTACGCAACGCACCCGCTATCGCTGTTGAGTTTCTATATTGCGTCGGAACTGTGAAATCTTGCGGATTAGAGACTGCTGTGTTTTTAAACATGAGAAATTGATTAGCAGACCATTCGGAATAAAATAGCTTTAAATTCGCAAGCCATTGGGGATTAAAAATGTGCACATAACTTAAAACGGTAGTAGCAGGCATATTGAAATCAAATGTAAAGGAGTTATTAGGGGTTTCTAAGTTGCTGTATCCTCGGCCTTGTTGTCTGATTTTAGAATAGTAGGCGGCACCTAAGAAGTTGGTTTGATTAATAAGATAGTATGCCCCAACATTAAAGCCTAGACCAAAGCTTGAAGTGCGATTTACTAAACTGGCATAGGTTGTAGAGCTTGTAGGAACTGCCCAATTGCTTTCATTATTATTTAAAAAGTTAAAATTAAGTCCACCCCCTACTTGCCACTGTTTGCTAAAGCTATAGGATAGGCGAGGACTTATATCAATATCCGTAAGATAAGTCTGCGTTGCGGTATAGCGGGTGAACGAATTATTTCCCCAGTTCCAATTGGAATGAAAAGGTTCCGTAATGTCAACGCCTTCAATCTCTTTTTCATTAATGCCCGTAGCAATACGGCCATAGGGTAATAAACTTGTTGTACTTGTACGAGAAACACCGGCCCCATAGTCTCCGGGATTAAAATTAAAAACACTTCCCTGAAAACGTCCAATCGTTCGAAACCCCGTGGCGCCAAGTTGCATCTGATTTTTTTTCGTGGTGAAAATTTCAGTGGGGTTACTATAATTTATACCCGTAAAATATTGAACGACATTTGCATGACTTTGAATACTCACCAAAGATAATAGAATCGCTGTTCGATAGTAATATGACATACTCTTCCTGATTTTTTTAAAATCCCCGCCAGGCGGGGAGTTAAAATTACTATTTTACTGTTCAGTGGTTTGGGTTGTGGTAGTCGTTGTTGTAGCAGCTGGAGTTGTAACCACGGGGGTCGGTACCGATTGTGCTGGAGCAGGGGCTCCTAAAGCTGCTGTAGTTGGGGTTCTTGGGGTAGCAATAATTTGCATAATTCCCAGATCACCAGAGACTTTTCTACCTACCAGTAAATCAACTGAAAGTAGCTGCGTTAATTTTTCTTTGTCATTTTGATAAACCACCTGCATAGGAACAGTTAATTTCCACTGATTATCTTTAATAGGGATAATTTTAACATCCCCATCCACCTGGCTGCTAACTGTCAATTTTTGTGATTTAATCGCATTAATGTTTCCTGATTTTTGTAATGCGTCATTAAAGCCTTGCCAACCTTGGTCCGTAAAACAGAGCTTTAATTTGTCGAGTTGGCTATCAAATTGCACAGGATCAAACTCGAAAGCTTGAACGGTTGCATTCTGAGCCCAATGCGTTACTACTGATTGTTCAATATTGGTGGTGGTTGCCGGGATATGGTATTGACAATCAATCACTACGGCAGTAGTAGTGGCTGTGGTAGCAGGAACCGTAGTAGTACTAGTCGTTGTTGTAGATGTAGTAGTTGCAGCAGGGGAAGGTAGTGATTGAGCATTGGTGTCGGGGTCTGCATACCCTACAGATATAATAGTCAATAAGGCGCTAGCGATTAAAGTCTTTTTCATTATTTTTCCCTATACTAAATTTAAAAGATTACTCAGCATAACTGCTGCTAATCTAGCAGTTTTCCCATGCTCATCTAAGGGCGGGGAAAGTTCTGCAATATCCAGACTAACAACTTTGCCAGTTTGTTGAATGTATTTCAACAGGTTATACACTTGCCACGGATCTAAACCTAGAGCTTGGGGTGCACTAACTCCTGGTGCAAAGCATTCCGAAAAAGCGTCGAGACAAATAGTAAGATAAATTGCGTCTTTTGTCCTCATAAAATCTGTTAGAAATTCCAATTGGCTGGTTAAAGTATCTTTTTGCATTTGCTCAGCTGTGAGATAGCGAACATTATATTTATCTGCAGTTGTAAACAGGCTTTTAGTATTAGCTGCCGGTTGAATACCCAAACAGCAGTAATCAAAAGAAAGATTATTTTCGCTACAATACTGCTGCATTTGCCAAAATGGAGTGCCAGAAGTACTGTTTTTTTTGACTGGTCTTAAGTCAAAATGAGCGTCAATGTTAATAATTCCCAATTGAGGGTATTTTTTGATAAGTCCAAGAAAATGCCCGTAAGCAATCTCATGACCTCCTCCTAACGCGATGGTTTTATGTCCTAATTGATGGCAATGATTAATTATTTCAGCCAGTTGAACTTGAGCTTCTTCAAGATCGTCATTAGGACAAAGGATATTGCCAAGGTCAATAAAATTAGTTTGTGTATGTGCAGCTAATTTTGCCAGGTTTTCTTTTATGGAGTTAGGGCCTTGTTCCGCGCCTACTCTACCCAGGTTGCGTTTGATACCCACGTCGCTTGCAAAACCTATGATGATTGTTTTTTTTTCTTCACTGGCTTCGAGTTTATTGTTTCGTAAGTCTAGGCATTGTACTTTTTGGAAAAAACGTTCATCAGGAAGACTATCTGCTCTTCCTTGCCAGAGGGTAGGGTTAGGAGGGGAGTAATAAGTAAAGTCCATAGTGATTGCTACTTTTTTTTAGGTAATAGTACCTAAAATATAAGAATAAATGCAAAGGTTTGGAGAGTCCTTGTGCTAGTGGGGGTTCGTAAAAATTATTCTGCTATAACAAGATTTCTACACCCTCACGGTTATGGTTGGGATCCGAGATAAATCAACCGAGCGACCTGAGGGAGCGGAAATTTTGGGGTTGGGTGGGTACTATTAAGGAGACGGTTCTTTCCCTGTCTGAGGTCTGGTATTATTCTATTTTTTATAGCTAAGGAAAATTGTGTTTGTCGTTACCGGAGGTGGGAGTGGTATAGGGAGTGCTCTTGCTAAGGAATTAGCGCGGCAGGGGCAAGATGTGTTAATTGTAGGGCGCAGGCTTGAACCTTTGGAAAATACCGCCGCTTTTTCGGATCGTATTAGCTTTTTAGTCGCAGATATTTCATTGATGTGCGATCGCGATTTAATCAAAGAAAGATTAAGCCAAGTGAATGAAATTGATGGACTTATTCATAATGCCGGAACCATTGAGCCTATTCAGTCTATTGAAAAAATTACAGTTGAGGATTGGCAAAGAGCGCTTGCTACCAACTTGGATGCCCCTTTATTTTTAACCCAATTACTTTTTGAGAAATTAAAAAAAGCCAGGGTTCTCCATGTTGGATCAGGCGCTGCTTATCACCCGATGTCGGGATGGGCGGCTTACTGTGTTTCAAAAGCGGCATTGTCTATGTTAACCCGCTGCTGGCAGCTTGAATTTCCTGACTATGCGTTCGCAAGTGTCATGCCGGGTATTGTAGATACAGAGATGCAGAGTTTGATTCGTAAAACAGGCCATATGGAACGGAAGGAACAAGAATTTTTTCAGAGCTTAAAGAAAGAAAATAAATTACTCTCTGCCGATCAAGTTGCCGAATTCTTATGCTGGTTATTATTGAGAGTAGATAAAAAGCAATATAGTGCGAAAGAATGGGATATATATGAAAAAGAGCATCATCCCTTTTGGCTTAAGTCCCCACATACTATACCCGAGATACGTTAAAATGCTAGATTTTGAGTGTCTGGGATATTAGTTTTCATTGGAGTAAGAGAATGGCTGGAAGCGATAAAGTTTTGATCAATGCGACAATAATTGATAAGAATGGGAATCAATGTGAAAATCATGCCCTTGCTATCCATGAAGATAGGATTCAGTGGATAGGCCCCAGCGATAAATTACCGGAAGAGTATAAAAAAGCTTCTATGGAAGATTGCCAGGGAAGCCTCATAACCCCGACGTTTATTGATTGCCATACCCATCTTGTTTATGCAGGGGATAGAGCCAATGAATTCGAACAACGTTTACGGGGTTTCACTTATGAGGAAATTTCCCGTAAGGGCGGTGGTATTATTTCTACGGTAAAAAAAACCAGGGAAGCATCTGAAGAGCAACTTTATGAAGAGTCACTGCCACGATTGCAAGCCTTGAGAAATGAAGGGGTTAGGACGGTAGAGATTAAATCGGGCTATGGCTTGGACCTGGAAAATGAGCTAAAGATTTTGCGCGTTGCTAAAAAACTTGGAAAAGATACAAATACGCGTATTATTACTACCTTTTTAGGTGCGCATGCGATCCCACCCGAATATAAAGGAAATAGCCAGGGATATGTTGATTATTTATGTACTGAAGTGCTGCCTATTATTACAAAAGAGAAGTTAGCAAATTTTGTGGATGCTTTTTGTGATTCTATTGGTTTTTCTGTGGCGCAATCAGAGCAAATTTTTAACAAAGCCAAAGAATTGGGCCTGCCCATAAAATGCCATGCGGAACAATTGTCAAATACAGGCGCAAGCGCGATGGCGGCTAAGTGCGGGGCTTTGTCTTGTGAGCATTTAGAACATTTGGATGCGAGTGGCGTTGCGGCTATGGCCCAAGCAAATACGGTGGCCGTGCTTTTACCAGGCGCTTTTTATTTTTTACAAGAAATGAGAAAACCGCCTGTTAATTTATTAAGGGATGCAGGAGTGGGTATTGCTATTGCTACTGATTGCAATCCGGGCTCGTCTCCCAGTTCTTCATTATTATTAATGATGAATATGGCCTGTCAATTTTTTTCATTAAATGTTAATGAAGTTTTAAGTGCTGTGACTTACCAAGCTGCCCGGGCATTAGGGATAGAAAAAGAAGAAGGGGTATTGGAGCCGGGTAGAAAAGCGAATTTAATACGTTGGCAGGTAAAAGATGCGTGCCAGCTTTGTTATCATTTTGGTTACCCTTTGCCTCATGAAGTAATGATGAGTGGTCGATGGGAAGAGGATTAATTTTTTGGACTATTTATAATGAAACGTTTTTTGTTGTGGGTGTGTTGTTTTTGTTTTGCACTAACCGCTTCTGCGAGTGTTGAAAAAGTTAACATAAAAAAAGAAACCAAAAATTATGAAGTGGAAATTTATTACCCTAAGGGCTTTAAAAATAAAGCTATCAATAATACCGTTAAGCAAATGGTAGATACACGGCTTAATAATTTCTTAAAATATGCCTCATTGAAAGATAATCTTCCTCCAGAAGTTACCAGTAAAAATAGTTTGTACATTGATTATAAACAGAAATATCAGAAAAACGATGCCGTTAGCTTGCTCTTTGACATTTCCATTTATGATCGTGGAGCTGCTCATCCACGTAACTCCAATATTTCATTTAATTTCATTAAAGGTAAATCCATTAATTTAAAAGATATGTTTTTGGCGGATAGCAATTTTCTAGAGATATTAGCTAATGAGAGCCGTGCGCAACTAGAAAAAATGGATTTGCCAGATTCAGATTGGTTGAAAAAAGGGAGTGCGCCTACCTTGGATAACTATCGAATTTGGTATTTTACTGAAAAGGGCCTGGCTATTGTATTTGGCAATTACCAAGTAGCGCCTTATTCTTATGGCTCCCTTACGGTTGAAGTGCCCAAAATTAAATTTGAAAAAATGATAAAGCCAGAAATTGCCCAAGCAGTTTGGGGTGCTAATGAGTAGTGTGCAGCCTTTTATTTCCGCTGAAGAAAAAATTTCAGAACTCACTTTTAGAAGCTTTATTCTTGCCGGCATTTTGACTGTGTTATTGGCTTTATCCAATGCGTATCTGGCTTTGAAGTTGGGAATTTTAACTTCGGCTTCTATTCCTGCGGCAGTTATTTCCATGGGGGTTTTGCGTTTGTTTAAGAATGCAACCATTCTGGAAAACAATGCAGTACAAACCGCAGCGTCCGCCGGAGAAGCGGTAGCAGGGGGAATCGTTTATACTATTCCCGCATTGATCATTATTGGCTATTGGCAATCTTTTGATTATTTCACTAATTTTTTAATTGCGGCGATTGGCGGAGCTTTAGGGGTGCTTTTCTCTATCCCGCTACGAAGAATTTTAGTGAACGATGAGTCTTTAAAATTTCCAGAAGGACGGGCTATTGCTGAAGTTTTAAAATCCTCTGCGGAAAAATTTTCCTTGCGTGACATCATTCTTGGTGGACTCATCGGTGCTGTTTTAGAACTATTTCAAGTTGGTTTTAAGATATTAGCCAATAGTTGGAACTATTGGTTTGTTATTAATCGTTCTATTTTTGGCTTGGGGGCCGGTTTTTCAGCCACTATGATCGGCGCAGGATATTTGATCGGTCATAATATGGCATTGAGTATATTTTTAGGAGCGGTTATCTCCTGGTTAATAGCCTTACCTATTGCTAGCCATTTTTACCCTGAATTTTTACTGCAAAATCCGCCACAAGAGGCTGCTACTTTATTATGGAACAGTGAGCTGCGCTACTTAGGTATAGGGGCAATGCTTTTTGCGGGGATTTGGACTTTTATGCGGTTAATCAAACCCTTATCTAATAGTATTCGCCTTTCCTTTAATAGCTTTATTAATAGAAATACAAATAATATGGAATTGCCCAGAACGGATAGAGATATCCCCATGCCTTATATTTTGATTGGGGTGTTTATCATGGCCGCCGTTTTGTTTCTTTTCTTCCAATTTTTATTTCCTTTAGAACAGGCGAGCCTGGACCGAGATTTTGCCCCTAGTTTAATATTTTTTGCGGTCATTTATGTATTGGTGATTGGGTTTTTATTCTCGGTAATAACAGCGTATTTTTCAGGTATGGTCGGAGTTACTGCAAGTCCTGGAAGTTCGATAGTGATCGCTGGGATTTTAATGGCTGCCTGGTTATTGCTTTCATTGATAAATTGGGTGGTTCCTTTGCCTTTGAGTCAAAACCAAATACGGGCAGCAGAGGCTATAACAATTATTATCGGTTCTATTGTTACCGGTATCGCGGCAATTGCTAATGATAATACCCAAGACTTAAAAGTGGGACAGTTAGTAGGAGCTACGCCCTGGAAGCAACAATGCATGCTGCTTTTTGGGGTGTTAGTATCGGCCTTAGTCATTCCTCCGGTAATGCAATTGTTATTTAATGTCTATGGTATAGCGGGGATGGTTCCTAAGGCAGGGATGGATGTGAGTCAAACCTTGCCAGCACCGACGGCGGCTTTACTATCAGCTATTACGGAAGCAGTCTTTCGCAATACTTTGCCTTGGATGATGATGTTTGTAGGGGCTGGGATTATCCTTGTTATTCTTATTATTAATAGGGTATTTAAACTTTACCGTTATATTCAATTGTCTATTTTGGGAGTAGCCATTGGAATGTATTTACCCATTGCCTCTTCTTTTCCGCTATTTTTAGGGGGAATGATAGCAATGGTAGTCAATTGGCGATTAAAACAAAGAAAATTAAGTACGACGGCCGAAAATCAACGAAAGCAAACAGGAACGTTGCTAGCATGCGGTTTAGTAGCGGGTTCTGCTTTAATGGATATATTGGTAGCTATCCCATTTTCCATTTTTCAAAGTCCTGACGCCTTAAGGTGTGTAGGTCCTTCGTGGAATACGGGTGCAGTAATACTCTCTGTTGTGGCTACGTTGGCTTTAGCTTGGTGGATTAATTATAGAGTAGTCAAGTAACTTGCGCCGCAAGGCTCGAGGGCTCGTCATTTTTTTAAAGCTGCCATTCCCGCGTAGGCGGGAATGACAAAAATAAGAAGGGTTGAATAAAAGTGACGATCCCTGAGAGCCTTCCGCATCAACCCTACATAGTTAAAGTGGCTTTTAACCGCAATTTTTAGTAAATTAAGCAGTTTTTAAAAATCGATCGTTTAGAGGATTATCAGGGTCATGCTGAATACGTTAATGAAGAAAATGTTTGGAAGCCGGAATGAGCGAACCTTGCGGCGCATGGAAAAAACAGTCACGGCCATTAACGCATTTGAAGCGCAAATGCAGGTTTTATCTGACGCTGAGTTAGCTGCAAAGACTACGCAGTTTAAATCGCGTTTCGCAGAAGGTGAAACGTTAGATGAACTGTTAGCTGAAGCCTTTGCGGTCGTTCGTGAAGTTTCGGTGCGAACTCTAGGGATGCGCCATTTTGATGTCCAGTTAATTGGCGGAATGGTTTTACATGAAGGGAATATTGCTGAGATGCGTACTGGGGAAGGTAAAACCCTAATGGCAACACTCCCTGTTTATTTAAATGCAATTTCTGGAAAAGGTGTTCACATTGTTACAGTAAATGACTACTTGGCCAAACGTGACAGTGAATGGATGCGACCTATTTATGAATTTTTAGGGTTGTCAGTAGGGGTGATTTTCCCTGACATGCCGCATGAGCTAAAGCAACAAGCCTATGCTGCTGATATTGTCTATGGAACGAATAATGAATTTGGTTTCGATTATTTACGTGACAATATGGCATTTAATCTGGCCGACAAAGTCCAACGTGAGCTCAATTTTGCTATTGTTGACGAAGTAGACTCTATTTTAATTGATGAGGCGCGTACTCCTCTTATCATTTCCGGTGCGGCAGAAGATAGCTCCGAATTTTATATTCGGGTAAATAAACTAATTCCTTTATTAAAAAAACAAGAAGAAGAAGGGGATGCGGGAGATTATACGGTTGATGAAAAACAAAAACAGGCTCATCTCACTGAAGCTGGTCACCAACATATTGAAGAACTATTAATCAAAGAAAAGTTATTAGCAGAAGGCGAAAGCCTTTACCATGCTAGCAATATTATGCTTATGCATCATGTTAATGCCGCCCTGAGAGCACATGCTATGTTCCATCGGGATGTGGACTATATTGTGCAAAATAACCAGGTAGTTATTGTAGACGAGCATACAGGCAGAACCATGCCGGGAAGACGTTGGTCTGACGGATTGCATCAAGCCATGGAAGCCAAAGAGAATGTAGCAATTCAGAATGAAAACCAAACTTTAGCGTCTATCACTTTCCAAAATTTCTTTAGAATATATAACAAATTAGCCGGGATGACCGGTACTGCCGACACAGAAGCCTATGAGTTTCAGCAAATTTACAATTTGGAAGTGGTGGTAATTCCTACTAATAAACCTATGCGTCGTAAAGACGAGGCAGATTTGGTGTATTTAACTTTGCAAGATAAATATCAGGCGGTTATTGAAGACGTTCGCGAATGTGCGCAAAGAAAACAGCCTGTGCTAGTAGGTACCGCGTCTATTGAAGCTTCCGAATTACTCAGCAATTTACTTAAAAAAGCGGGAATTAAGCACCAAGTATTGAATGCTAAATTCCATGAGAAAGAAGCCCAAATAATTGCGGAAGCAGGAAGACCAGGAGCAGTTACAATTGCTACGAATATGGCCGGGCGGGGAACGGATATTGTTTTAGGTGGAAGCCTTGCTGCCGATCTTGCTGAATTAGGAGAAGAAGCTAGTGACGAGGCTAGACAAAAAGTTAAAAAGGAATGGCAAGAAAGACATGAAGCGGTAATTGCAGCAGGTGGTTTACGTATTATCGGATCGGAGCGCCATGAATCTCGCAGAATTGATAACCAGCTTCGAGGCCGTGCTGGGCGCCAGGGCGACCCCGGCAGTAGCCGATTTTATTTATCTTTAGATGATAATTTAATGCGTATCTTTGCCTCCGAAAGAGTGGCGGGGATGATGCGCCGTCTTGGTATGAAACCTGGCGAACCTATTGAACATAGTTTAGTGACTAAAGCAATTGAAAATGCACAACGTAAATTAGAAGGGCATCATTTTGATGTGCGTAAACAATTGCTAGAGTATGACAATGTAGCCAATGAACAGCGCAAGGTGATTTATTCCCAACGTGCTGAAATTATGGCCATTACCGACCCATTAGACACCATTAAGGCAATGCGCGAAGACGTTTTAAGCTCTTTAGTGGATAGTTACATACCTCCTGCTAGTTTAGAAGATCAGTGGGATATAAAAACTTTAGAGCAAGTGCTTTTTGAAGACTTTAAAGTAAAAGCGTCCGTTAAAGCTTGGGTCGATGCAGATCCTCATATTCAAACAGAAGAGATTAAAGACAGGATTGTGGATCTTTCTGTTAAAGAGTATGAGGAAAAAGAAAAACTGGTAGGACGTGAAAATTTAGCCCAATTTGAAAAATCGGTTATTTTGCAAAACATGGATCATCAATGGCGTGAACACTTAGCCAATATGGATCACTTACGTCAGGGCATCCATTTACGAGGTTATGCGCAAAAAGATCCCAAGCAAGAATATAAAAGAGAAGCGTTCACACTTTTTTCTATGATGCTAGATAATTTGAAGTATGAAATCGTGCGTATTCTTTCAGCAGTCCAAATTCGTACAGAAGAGGATGTGGAAGCAGTTGAAGAACGTCGCCGTGCAGAACAAATCACGCGAATGCAGTATATCCATGACAATGAGGCTCCTGAAGAGGAGGTGCATACGTCGGCAACTTTTAAAAGAGAAAGTAGAAAAGTAGGCCGAAATGACCCTTGTCCATGTGGGTCGGGGAAAAAATTTAAAATGTGCCACGGCAAATTGGCATGAAGGTAGCTGTTGCGGTTATTACGGATATTCAAAAAAGGTTTTTAATTGCCCAAAGACCTCCACATGTTTCTCACCCGGGTTTATGGGAGTTTCCGGGTGGTAAACTAGAAGAAGATGAAAGTCCTGCCATCGCCTTGTTAAGAGAGGTGCGGGAAGAGGTAGGACTGGAAGTAGTTGATTATCAGTTCCTTGGCGAAGTCAATTATGACTACAGCGACAAAAAAGTTCATTTATTAGTTTTTCATGTCAAGGCTTTTCAAGGAGAACCGTTATGCTTGGAAAATCAACCGCAAATGAATTGGGTACCTTTTTCCCACCTAAAAGATTTTGAATTTCCTGCGGCTAATAAGCAAATTATTGAATTAATACGCAATAAGTTATTATAAGTTATATTAAATCTGACAAATGGCCAAATCAACGGCGGTATTTGATCTTCTCACCTCATGCATAGAATTAGCTTCGCATAGTCTTAAACTTAAACCATGGTGGCCCAGCTGCATTTTTGGAACAATACCGCAATTTTTATCCATGCGCAAAAGGATTAAATGGCAAGAGGTTTTAGAAGGAAGTGAACGTTGGTAAAAGCCGTTGTACATATCAATTTTATCGAATTCTGCGGTATTTCTTAATAAAGATAAATAGACTTTTACTGTCTCTGTTAAAGATTTGAGTTGTTTTAGCCAAGTTAAGAGATCGAGCTGTCTTTTTTTAGCATCACTTTCTAACCACAGTAATAATTGGGGTGAATGAACTTCACAATCACTATGGTTGCCCGTTTGCGACAGGCGTATTGCTTGTAAAAAAGTATCCAGGTGAATATTTTCCCCAAACCTGCCTGCTACATGACTTAGAAATTGTACTTGTACGAAAAGATTTGCATATAAAGCATCTGAAATTGTAATTTGCGATTTGTTAATCGCATGTTCTATACGCATTAATTCTTTTAAGAAACGGCTTTTTAATTCTGGCTTCTCAATAAGTTGAATGACTTCAATAATGTTTTTTAATGCATAATGATGAATAACCGGATGTGTTTCTTCACACGCTTGCTCTATAGTAAGAAATAAACACTCCAAACGTAATGCAACTTTCGGCAAGAAATGCGTAGCCAGTTGAAAAGTTATTGTTTCATCATGCATAGGGATTCCTGGTGATATCAAGAATAGGGTAACACAAAAAATTAGTAAGGTAAAAATTAGATTAAATGAATAAACAAAGTCCGGCAATGTAATCTAAGTGATCAAAAAGGGCAATAAAAATCCGAAGCAACTTCGGTTGAGCCTTTTGGCACCCACCAGCTTTTATTCCGATCATTGATAACACCAAGGGCCTAAGTAATCATAACCTTTTTTTCTTTGGGAATGATACTGAGCCGCGAAGTAAGGGGAAATTTGCAGTGGTGTGGTACGTTAGTATTCTACGTATCGCCGCGACTATACTGAGAAGTTCAGTATGCTCACTCCATGAGATATTGCCGGTGAGTTTAAGTGCTTCCACGAAAGAGTGAGATCTGCTGTCCTTACTGCATCCAGGCGGCTAACGGCTGCTAAATCATGTGCCGCGCCTATCCCATTCACCCACGGCCCACATGGCTCAGGCCCCTCCCGCTTGCCCCATCGCATTAATGCAAAATCAAAACCGAGACCAGAATTAGATATTAAAGGAAACCAAGGTTTGTCCCGCTTAGTAAGCCAGTTATAAAAAGTTAAAATTCGTGGTAATACCGGTTCATTAAAAAGTGGGCAGGGATGAAATGATCGGTCCGGTCTACAATATTCTTGCGCCACATGAGCAGGCACATCGCGCTGCGCAAGGCCCACATTCATCCAAGCAGCTTTCAAAGCATCCTGATTATGTGCAGTCGACCATGCATTATAGTTATCAACGTAAAATTGAAGTGCTTGTATCAAGGGTGTCATATCAAAATGATGCGTGCAATAGTCAACACCGTCTTGAGTATACGAAAGTCCTGTGTGTTCTATTTTATTCACACGTGCTAACATTTCTTTTTTGGTCGCATCATCCATGTGACGTTCTAACATTCGACACATGTGGGTGTCTTTCGCCCAGTAGGCGTATTCATACGCACTGCACTGAAAGGTTCGGCCCGAGTAGTCCGTAAACGTCCCTTGATGACGTAAAGCTTCTTGTATCTTTTCTGTCTTTCCTTGATATACCTCTGTAAATAATTTTTCTGCCTTACCCTGCTCACCATATGCTACATGTTGCAGAAATTTATCTTGCAAGCGGGATGTTTGGATAAAAGAATGCATGTTTTTTGAAACACTCACCAGATGGCTTCTATGGGATTCATTTTCTAATTGAGCCGCAATCTCCAAATACAACTCTTGGGGTATTCCTTGCAAATCGAATGTTAGATAAGGTAATGCTGGTTTGATTTTTTCGGCTAGCCCAGTTGTTTTTAACAAGGTAAGTAACAACTCACCCTTATCCTCAGGTGATAATGTTTTAAAACTCAAAAAAGCATCTTTATCCTTGCTTGATAAACCTGTGGTGTCTGGATTTTTTTTAATCCATTCCACCGCAGCTTGATATAGGAACTCATTGTCTGGTGTTGACATGTTCCATTCCAAATAATTAACAATGGTTATATTTTAGCACATAAGACCCAAATAAGAGCAATTAAAACAGTGATACAATCAAATTTCAATTTATGAATCAGCTATTTTGCGGCAGCGACTAAGTTGTCGTCGCAAAATAATTCGCTAAGGGCCACCTGGAAAGATAAGCAAGTGTGAATCGTTTCAAAGGATCAAATTATCTTTCAAACTAGGTTTTATCGAGGGTGAGGACAAGGTAAAAATAGCAATGGTCTTGGGTGTGTATGTAGAGATGAGAATAATTCTTTCAGAGTATGTGTCGCGTCACCCATACAATCTTTAAATGTGAACAAGTAAGCAAATGGTTACTGATGGAGTCTCTCTCGGCCGAATCAGGAGTTATTGAATCGTTTGTGCACGTGGTGGATGAGAACAGCACAAAACCGGCACTATCAAGAACTCATGGAGTGGTTTATTCAAGTATGTCGAGATCATCCATACAATCTTAAGAGAAAAACTTCCATTTCCGTTTTCTTAATATTCCATTAAGCTTTCGTCTTCTACATTGTCAAAATTTAAGGGAGTCCAAGCAAATGGGTCGATTTACGTCAGAATTGAGTTCTAGAATTTCGCAGAAGGATAGCAAATACAAACGCCCATTATTTCAGACGTATCTTACTGCATTGGAATGGCGTAACGTGGAAATGGCCGAAGAGTTTGGTGATTTTCTAGGAGAAAATAAACCCTTTTATATGTTTCCTTTCTTCAAACAACTTTTGACCTTTTGGAAGATTTTTATTAAATCCTATGCGCAAGCCAGAAAAGAGCATACCCATAAAGAAATTATTTTTTCTGAGTATATGTTAATGAGTCTATTTATTGGAATTAACACGAGCTTGGAATGGGGGGCCAAGGGTCTAATTTCTCTACTATGCTGGCCATTATTAAGTGAAAATAATGCCACGTCTTTTCAACATTACGTAGCCTCAGCCTTTCAAGATTATGGCCTGTTTATCCATACTACCCCTTTTTATAACTATTCGTATTTTCAAAAGTTAACACCACTAAAGAATGCTTTTTGGAATAGCGAGCATAAGACTTTGGCCGATTGTATTACATTTTTTGTTGTTTCAATTGATTTAATCGCCCGGGGAATAGTTTCTGCCCCCATAGCATACTGGTACAACCAGGAAGCGGACCAAGCCGCCCCTACTTCCGATATTATTGTAAAAAAGGGTAAGACTTCTCTCGCGGACTTCAGCGAGGGGCTGTCTTTACTCCATCAAGTAAATCCGAATATTTCTCTGGTAGATGAAGATGCGCCTGCGACACGTTTTTCTACCAAAAAACAAGAAACCTATGGATATCAACGTATACGGGTACCTCGGTATCAAGGGTTCTTGGATGCTATTAACACACTTCATGAAAATGGGTATCAAGTTGCTGAAATTGCAGGCCAAAAAAAGGTTCAGATACGATGTATTTCAAGTAACGATATATCTGGATCGGATCATTATGAAACGATTTATACCTATCAAAATAGCGTTAAACAACATACTTTTTTTGCTCTGGATGTCACTGCAAAAAACCTGCAACCGACTATAGAAGAAATTAGGAGCAAGGATGCAGAAATTAAACTTATTCATGCATTTTAAATTGGAGAATTGAATGATAAAGCAAAAGCTTCAGGCATTATGTAGTAAGTTGCCTCCTTTTGGGCAGTTACAAGTGTTTTAGCACGCTCGTTTAAGGATAACAGTTGAGCCTTAAGGATGAAACGTTCCTTTTCAACGTGATTTTTCTACCGAGCCACAACCGTTAGGGCGTAGAGTTTTTAGGCTATCGTACCTCAAATTTCCGCTTGCTTACGTGCCGCCCCGCTGCAAAACTTCCGCTTACTACGTGCGCGGCTTGGTAATTCACTACTAGAGGGATAAAAGGTGACGGTACTTAAGCTGTGCATTCTTGACAGCCATGCTCTAAAAAATTAAAATTTGCGCCTATTTTAACCATATATTTGCCTGCTTAAGTATGCCTAAACCAGATAATTTAAATACACTACTTTCATTACTTGATGGACCCATCAATACGAATCCTGATTACTTTCTTTTTTTATTAGGCACCGACACGGTATTTACACCAAGACCTACCGCTATTTCAGGACAAAAAACGAGTTACGATCATGGAGAAACCCTATCCTATGTGGCGCAAGTTACCACAGGTCTTTTAAATGAAGGTGAAGCGGCCGAAACAAGAGTAGGGGAGGTATTGTCCTATACTTCGCCTTCTGTCGATGTATTAAATGGCCCGACAACCTTAGGTAGGGAAGTGGGGCAGCGAATTGCGCAAGCGGTCTTTTTAGTTTTATGTGCGGTGGCTGAAGGTAAAAAAAATATCCATATTACTGGGCATAGCCGTGGTGCAGTACAATCCATTTTGCTTATTCATGAATTAAATCGAATAAAACACGAACTTGAGTATGGAGTTAAGACTTTATTTGAAGTACTTAAAGGCAGCCCCTGTGCTTATACAAAAAGTGCAATCGTAGCGCCATTATTCAAAGAAATTAATGAATCACCGGAGTTACGCCGCCGACTTCTAACCCGTCTTCAAGGAATTAAAGTATTTCCATTTCTTATTGATCCGGTCCCAGGCGATCCCGGATCTTATTTAACTTGGAGTGATTCTCGATTCTTCGAAAGACTGCCCTGTTCCAATTATGAGCTGTTAATATGCCGTGACGAGCGAACCTATTGTTTTACACCCATCATTCCTTTTGGAGCGCAAGCAAAAATTATCCCGGGGCACCATGGAACTGCTAGTGGCAATTTGTACAACCAGCAACGTACCATAGTACCTAAAGGAAATACGGCAACCGTTCAGAAGTTAGTAATCTATAAGCTGTTACAGTTCTTTTCCCAAACATCCGAGCCATTAGGGGCTTTTAAAACGCAAAATGTAGCCGTAGATCACGAACATCCCCAATTGGACGCATTAACTACCTCATTCCTTTGCCAATCGAGTTCAGAAAGAACGATTACTACTTTGCAATTTTATGATGATGTTTACAAGAATGATGCAGCCTTTAAAGAGTTTACTAAAGGAGGATATCCTTACTTGTCTTTGGCTTCTGCTGCTGATGGCCAGCGTTTAGTTTATTTTCAAAGACCCCATTGTGTCAGTATGAGTGAGGTATCTCCAGCGATGAAGGGAGAGTTCGTTAACACGGAACATGCCATGTTGTATGTGCACCGGTTTATGGATATTAGTGAAGATGCTAAACCCAGCGTCATAGTCTCTCAGTTGGTACGCTCTTTACAAGTTATTATTAGAAAAATCCAAAATTCCGCAGAAGACATTGACCCACGTTTGAGCTTCTTATTAGAAAACAGGGAGGTATTTAAAGCATTTTCCAATGTTTTATCTATTTTTGTGGACACCATTAGCCGAAAATATCTTCGTAACCATCTAAGTTTGAGCGATAAGCAGGACTTATTACGTGTGGTTAGTGAACCCTTTGAGGTTTTAGCGAGTGCTGATAAGGAAAGGATTACTAATCCAGATCATAAAAGAATCGTTGCCGAGTGCGAAGACATTTTAAAAAATGGGATTAAAAATACAACGGAAATGCATTTCTCTCAGCTCAAAGAAGAGTTAAAAGAAACCTTTCAACAGCTCGACTTGTTTTTAAGGTCGCCTGAATACTTTGAAAACGTATTTACCGAGTTCTTACAAGATTTATCTCGGGAGAAAAATGAACACTTTGATAGCATCCATGCTGAGCTAAGCGCTCTACCAGAAAGAACTCCCCAAACTGTAGAACGTGCTTTCATTACGGTTTTAGAGAGAGTTAAGGGCGTGCAATCAGGGTTACCAGCCGACACCGTTCAATCATTTCATGACAAAATACAGTTGATATCAAATCCCCTAAGTAAATACCTTAAAGCGCATCAACTGAATACCGAAGAGTATTTACAAAAACTGGAACAACTATATGACATGATGACCGGTTTAAATAGTAATCTCCCACTGTTAAGTCGTTTAGTCCAAGACCATGGGATAAATATAAGCCCCTCTGCTTTATCTTTATTTGTCAGAGAAATCATTTACTTGGGAGGAAGATTATTAAAAGAAAAAGGCATTGATTTGCGAGTTAAACCAGACTCTATTGTGGAAGAAGGCTTTTTTAGATTAATTAAAAATCATGCCATCGCTTTAGGTGCTCCATCACCTGAAATGGAGAGTCTGCAAACCGCGTTAAGCGAAGAAAAAGAGCGATCTGGGAAATTTGAGCAAGAAATTTGCCAATTGAAAAAGGATTTATTGACACAAAAACTCCTTGCAGAAAAAGAATTAAAATCGCAGGAGGTTTTAACGAATAAGTTATTGCCTTTAACCATAAGATATTACTCTTATTTAGAATATCAATTGGCAAAAAATGAAAGTGACGCGATCAATGCTGCAAAGATTGATCATAAGTTATCGCTTGTGGCGCAACTACGCGACGCATTACTGAATCCAGAACAGCCCTTACCGAGTTTACGTCTGATGGAGTTCCATAACAAATTGATGGAATTTAATGAAGACATAAGGCTCCACCGCGATAGCTCCTGGATTCAATTTATGAAATCTTGCTTAGGCTATCTGGCATTGGTAGTCACAGGTATCCTGCCGGGGCTTATCTATGCCAAAGTTACGGGGCGTAGTCCATTATTTTTTACCAAGAGTTGTGGGCAAGAGTTTATCGAAGCTTCACAAAATAGCCTTGATGTAGCGCAGCGCAATCAAGGAGTTTCGGTGGGTTAAGATGACGCTAACATTTAGGCTGCTTTTGATTTAGTTACCTCGAATTATTTGCGCTGCGCGTAAATAATTCGCATGTAGGTGCTGTATTTTCTTTTGTAAATCTTGCAAACCGCCGTTGTTTATCACTATATCATCGGCAATTGCTTTTAAGGCCGTTTCACTTGCTTGTGTTTTAAGAATTGCTAACCCTTCTTGCTTACTACAATGATCCCGTTTCATTAGCCGTTTAATCTGGGTTTCTTCTCCTGCAAGTACTACCAAAATTCGATTCAAATACGGGTAGTTTTTTTTATTTTTTAATAGGGGTATTTCAATGATGCAATAGGGCGCGTTAATGGTTTTGATTTGTTGTGCAATTTCTTTGCGGATAAGAGGATGTAATAAATTTTCCAACCAGAGCTTTTCTTGTGGATTGTTAAAAATAATTTTTCTTAACAAGCTGCGGTTTAATGCTCCGTCAACAGAAGCTACGTCACTGCCGAAATGGTGAATGATTTGTAGGCTTATGGGAGTATTCTTAGCGGTTATTTCTTTGGCGATACCATCTGCACTAATAATAGGAACGCCTAAATTAGCAAACTCTTGAGCAACTGTTGATTTTCCGCTAGCAATAGTTCCCGTTAATCCAATACAAAACACCATACATTTCCTAATGCACAAATTTATTTTTGTTACTACAGGTCATTAAATTTATATAGCACGTGTCTGGCATGCCACTATGATCTTGGCAAAAGGCTTTTGCGCCTAGGGCTGCGTCATCTCTTTTGGTGTAATAAGCACTTTTCCACTCTTTTGCCATTTGATCAAAAGCAGTGCATTGCCACATAGGACGTGTATCCACACCATTTACTACAGCGAAGCAGTTTTCTTTTGCGACTTTACAAGTCCCCGGGTTTTTACTCATTTTTTTACAAGTATCCAATGCTTTATTAATAGAGGAGCGCTCATAGCTGCTTTGGGCGATCCATAAGTTATCATCTTGGTCGTAAGCATTGCATTCCCAGTATGTATTTTTAGGGTGTAATATGGTTACTTGGGCATACAGAGGGAGTGAGTTCACAAAAAATAATGTCCCTACCAATAGACTTTTTACTAAATAAAGTGGCTTATTCATAATGAACTCCCTTTATAAATTGAATGAGCTGCTCAATAGGCATTGCAGTAGCGAAATACCATCCTTGCATTAAATAAACTTCTTGCGATTGCAAAAATTCAAATTGCGTAAATGTTTCTACCCCTTCAGCAATAATATGCAGTTTTAAATTTTTAGCCATGTGAATGATGGAATTGTTTAATGTTTCAGTAATAGCTCCTGTGCCGATGGCTTTAATAAAAAGTTGGTCAATTTTTAGGTAATTAAAGGGAAAGTGTTGTAAATAACTAATGCTAGCATGCCCTGTGCCAAAATCATCAACGGCTAAAGAAAAACCCGCTTCACGGAGTTGTCTCATCATTCGTATTAAGGCTACATCATCCTGTTTTAATAGATCGCGCTCGGTTATTTCTAACATAATTTGATTTTCAGGTATGGAGTACTTCCCACAAAGCGCAATGAAACGTTGGAAAAACCTTTCGTCTGCAAAATGAGTGGATGCTAAATTAAAAGCAAGATGAAATTGCGGATTAGTAAGGAGTAAGCTTTGGCACTCTTGCAGGGCTTTTTCAGCAAGCTGTATGGTAATATTTACAATCAGTCCTGATTCCTCCACATCCTTGATAAATAAATCAGGGGTTATAATTTCCTGATCGATAGTTCGCCAACGGAGTAAAATTTCAGCACCTATGCACTTGCCTTCCTTAATGTCAATTATAGGCTGATACATAGGAAAAAACCGTTCGCTTTTCATGGCAAGAATAACAGCTCTTCGCAAAGAAAAATGGCGTGTAATTAATGCCCGTAATAAATAATAGATGGTTATAGAAACGAGGATAATGATAATTGCTGCGATTAATTCCTGGTTCCACGTAACTTGTTTAATTTGACTTAAATCACCTTTTAAAATTATTTTAAAATTATTTAAAAAAATTAGGTTAGCACGCATGATATCTATGTCAGAATTTTCTTCTTTTAGATATTGAAAGGGTTTATCCATTCGCCAGGCATTCGTTTCATTGTTTCTTGACAGTTGCAAAATAACTTTGCCATCATTTTCACTGTACAATGCGATTTTCCCTGCGAGAAGAGAGTTTGTTTGTAAATGTTTAGCAAGAACTTGTGCTAGCAAATAAATATCAATATTAGTTTCCCCCAGGCGCTGACGTAAAACATAAGCAGGTTTGTCACTATTCGTCATACGAAAAGGGCCAAATAAATGTATAGATCCTGCGGGATTATTACTCATTTGCACTTCTTGATGAACGGTACTGCAATGAGTGCTTTTATTTTTGATAGAAATCCCGGAAACCATGGGTTCATTATAAATAAACTGCTGCATATGCTTTAAAAGAGCAGGCGAACAAGTTAGTGATTGATTGTTTGATAAGTCGAGCGTGATGACCTTATTAACCATGGAATGCAAAAAATTGTCAAATTGCTCAGCAATTTCATTAGTGAGCGAATAAAGCATATGTTGAATATTTAAACGCTCTTTTTGCCAGGTAAAATATAAAACTAAAAGAAGAAGAAGGGTGGATAGCGTTCCCCAAACAATATTGAGCACTAAATAGGTATTTAGTTTCTTCGTGGCAGAAACATTCATGGGTTATCCAAGTAAGGGATTATCCTCTTGTTTTATAAATTGTTTCTATTGAGTTTAGTGTTATTTCCATTAATTTCCCAATAGTATTTTCATCAATAAGAAATGATGGCAGCCAATATACCGTATTTCCTAAAGGTCTTAGAAGTGCGCCTTTTTGTAATGCTTCCTTTTGCAATGAAAAACCTAAACGCGGATTGCCATTTTCTACCAAATCTCCTGCTACCCACCCACCTAAAGAACGTATCTTGATCAACTTTTGTGTTTTTTCAGCGATGTATACAAAAGATTCTTTCAGCAGCTCTCCCATCGCTTGCACTTTTTGTTGAATATCAATAGAACGCATGACTCTTATAGTGGCTAAAGCTGCGGAAACCGCTAGGGCATTTCCGCTATAGGTATGCGAATGCAAAAAAGAGGAATGGGTATCATAATCACTATAAAATAGTGAGTAAATTGCATGATCTATTAAAACCACACTGAGAGGTAAAGAGCCAGACGTTATCCCTTTAGACACACATAGGATATCAGGAGTTAAATCGACATAATCACTCGCAAACCACTTACCAGTACGGGCAAACCCTGTCATTATTTCATCAGCAATAATATATATATCATTCTTTTTTGCCCATTCGTATAGACGTCTTAAGAAATCTTTACTGTATAAAAGCATTCCGCCAGCGCCTTGAACCAGGGGTTCAACAATAAGAGCGCAGATATTTTCTTTAACAGGTTCGATTTTTTTCAAGGTTTGCGTCCATGCTACCTCGCAATTATCCCATAAAGGGTTAGAAGTGTTATTTACATAAGGGATATCTTCTAAAAAAATACAGGGATAGCCATAGCCAGAATAAGGATTTTTATAGAGATTTAGCCCACTGACGCTTAAGGCACCTAAGGTTTCCCCATGGTAACTATTCTTTAAAGATAAAAACTGCGTCCGTTTCGTTTCCCCGCGAATTTGACAGGCCTGTAAAGCGAGCTTTAGTGCTATTTCAATTGCAGAAGAGCCGTCACTGGCAAAAAACAAATGTTGCAGATTAGTTAAAGCCGATAATTCTTCCGCCAATTCATTGATTGATGTAAAGCAGGTACCCGCACCAATAACATGTTCGAAATTTTTTAATTGGGCTCCTATAGTTTTTAAAACTTCTTCATGCCCATGCCCAAGCGATTTACACCACCAACTCGAAATGGCATCAATAATTGGTCCTCGATCCGTATATAAATAGCTCCCCTTGGCAGAATGTATCCACAAAGGTGAATAGGTTTCGAAATCTTTCATTTGGGTACAAGGATGCCAAACGTGTTTGAGATTTTTGGCAATTGCAGGCGAGTGGTTAACCATAATTTAAATTTTTGGTTGACAATAGAGGGAAGCAATTTATCATGTTTCCAAAAATAAGAAAATAAAGGATCACGCATGCCGGTTTCAATTGACACAGTAAAGCAAATTTACACGCAACCTTTTAATGATCTGCTAAATCAAGCACATACAGTTCATCGCCTGCACCATGATCCCAATCAAATTGAAAAAGCTATGTTACTTAGTATTAAAACAGGAGCCTGTCCAGAGGATTGTGGCTATTGTTCGCAAAGTGGGCATCATACTACCCATGTCATAAAAGAAAAATTAATGGCAGTAGAGAAAATTGTGGAGCGTGCTCGTGAAGCAAAAGAGAAAGGGGCCTCTCGTTTTTGCATGGGTGCTGCATGGAGAAGTATTCCTAATAAAGCAATGGAAGATCTTAAAACAATAATTAAAGAAGTAAATGCGGTTGGTCTTGAAACTTGTATGACTTTAGGAATGTTAACGTTAGAACAAGCTAAAGAATTAAAAGAAGCGGGTCTTGCCTTTTATAATCATAATATTGATAGCTCTCCTTCTTATTATCCCAAAGTAGTTTCCACCCGTACGTTTGAAGACCGCTTACAAACTTTGGAACGTGTACGTCAAGCGGGAATCCACGTTTGCTGCGGCGGGATTATTGGTTTAGGAGAAACACAATCTGATCGCATTGAATTTCTTTATACTCTTGCCAATTTTAAAACCCCACCAGAAAGTGTACCTATTAATCGGCTTATTCCGGTAAAAGGAACACCTTTAGCCAATCAAAAAGAAGTAGAAGGATTTGAGTTAGTTCGCACCATTGCTACCGCGCGTATTTTAATGCCTAAAAGCGTGGTACGGCTAACGGCTGGTCGTACGGCAATGAGTGATGAATTACAAGCGCTTTGTTTTTTTGCCGGCGCTAATTCGTTATTTTTAGGGAAGAAAGGATTAACAGAAGCGAATCCTTCTACCGACAAAGATGCGGTGTTGCTTAAAAAACTTGGATTAAAGGCAAAGGTCTCTAAACAACGAGATTACTCATGCTAGAAAACGATGGCTCTTTAGACTTTAAAGATACCAGCACCTCACGTGTTAAAAATATTGCTAATACTTTAACTGAGCAATTGGCAAGCCTTAAAAAAAATAATCTCTATAGAAAACGTACAATAAAAGAAGAGGGAAGATTTCTTAATTTTAGTAGTAATGATTATCTGGCTTTGGGAACAGAGAAAGTCATCAAAGAGGCTTATTGCGAAGGGTTTAGAAAATTTGCTGTAGGGAGTGGGGGCTCTGCTTTTCTTGGAGGTTATTATTCTGTTCACTCTCAATTAGAAGAAGCGTTTGCCAGCGCTTTAAATGTTGATGCTTGTGCGCTGTTTCCTTCGGGATACAGCGTAAACTGTAGTATTCCTCGTTTATTAGAATCGATTCACACTATTGCCGTTATTGATAAAAATATCCATGCATCTATTTATGACGGAATAAGTTTAGCGAAAGCAAAAGCTTTGCGTTTTCGCTCAAATAATTTAGAAGATTTAGAAAGTAAACTAAAAAGAAATAATGGTAACAAAGTAATTATTACAGAAGGGATTTTCAGTATGAACGGTGCAATCTCTCCTTTAAATGAAATTACTTTTTTGGCGAAGCAATTCAATGCTTCCCTTATTGTGGATGAAGCGCATTCCTTTGGAATTTTAGGTCCGCAAGGACTTGGGGCGGTGGCTGGTGCGAGGTTAACGCAAATGGAAGTACCTCTTCGCGTTATTCCGCTAGGTAAAGCATTTTCGGCTTCGGGTGCTATTGTTGCTGGAGAGAAAATATGGATAGATGCTTTATTACAAATAGCAAGAGCCAATATTTATTCCACGGCAGTGAGTCCCGCTTTTTGTTATGGTTTGCTAAAAACCTTGGACTATCTTCTTAATGCGGATAATCGCAGGGAAAAGATTTTTGCCTTGGTCGATTATTTTCGTATGCGTATTAAAAATTCTTCACTGCTGTGGAGTAACTCATATACGCCCATTCAAAACTTACAACTGGGTTGTCCTAAATTAGCATTTTCTTTTTCAGAAGCGCTTAAAAAGGAAAATATTTTTTGTTTGCCCATTAGGCCTCCTTCGGTTTCTACAAAAGAAACCGGGCTACGGATTAATATTAATTATCAGCATGATTTTAAAGCCCTTGATCTGTTAGTAGATACCCTTGAAAAAATCAATAAGGAAAGAAAGTTTTGAAACACCTTCACATTAATATATTCGGTACAGGTGAGCGTATTGTTTTTTTTCATGGGTGGGGATTTGATCAAACGATATGGAATTCTCTATTACCGGAATTAGAGAAACTCTATCAAATCTATTTGATTGATCTACCAGGATTTGGAAAAAGTTCGCAGATGAACTGGCAAACTTTTAAAACGCAGCTGTTACAGGTTATTCCATCTCCTTTTACCATTGTAGGATGGTCTTTAGGGGGGTTGTATGGCTTGCGTTTAGCCCTTGAAGAAAAAACGCAAATCAAAAAATTAATTAATGTTGCGGCACCTCCATTTTTTATGGGTGATAATCAATGGCCAGGAATTGATGAAAATATGTTTAAAGCTTTCCAAGAGCAGGTGGCGAAAGATCCCTTAGTAGCTGTTAAAGCGTTTATAAAGCTTCAAGATAAAAGAGCGGCTTTGATTCAACCTCTAGATGAAAACAACATAGAAAAAGCGGCCCTGATTTCAGGATTAAATATTTTGTTTACGTGGGATTTTCGTTTACTTATCAAAGAATTAACCAAACCCATAGTATTTATGTTTAGTAAGCTCGATACCATTATTCCACCCAAAATTATTAAAGTAATGAAAAAATCTTACCCTGCTTTTTCTTATCACGAATTTCCCAAAGCTGGGCATATGCCTTTTTTATCGCACCCACAAGAGTTTATAACTGCTTTAAAGGAGCATTTATGAATACCTATTTTATTACTGGAACCGATACAGATTGTGGAAAAACGTATATAACCTGCCAATTGCTTGCTTATTTTAAGAGCCAAAATAATCGAGTAGTAGGCATTAAACCGGTCGCTTCCGGGTGTAAAGATTCTGCTCGGGGTTTATTCAGTGAGGATGAACTTCTCTTGAATGAATTAAACCCGTCCTTTGCTCATGTATCGTCTCCATGGCGATTTAAAGAACCCATAGCACCCCACATTGCAGCACATTATGCGAGCGTAAATTTAAATATTGCTGATATAGCTGATTATTGTTTTGCTCCGCATTATAAAAACCAGGATATTGTATTAATTGAAGGCGCAGGGGGATTAATGGTGCCCTTAAATGAAAAAGAAACCTGGTTGGATTTTTTAAAATATACCGGTATTCCCGTGATACTGGTAGTAGGTATACGCTTAGGATGTATCAATCATGCTTTGCTGACGGAAGCAGTGATGAAAAGTAATCAAATTTCCTGTGCAGGGTGGATAGCAAATTGTCTTGATCCAAATATGATGGCCTTAGGGGAAAATATAAGTATTTTAAAAGAGCGTATGGGAATGCCTTTAATTACAACAGTGCCATTTCAAGGAAAAATTACTCATCTTATGCATAATTCCAATCTTTGACTTCTTTGAAAAACTATGTTCAGATGGCCGCTTTTTGTGCCGATTTCTTTTTTTTATGAATAACAAACTACGTTCCTTATTTTTTTTAGCGCTGTTCAACTTTTCTTTGAATGCTTGGGCGATTGCTCCTGTTTCCTGGATCCTGAGTCCTGCAAAAGGTTTTCCCGATACAATCCTGGGAACGCAATCAGTAGTGACCTATGTATTAAGAAATAACTTAAGCGCCAATGTGAAGCTCAGTACACTCGCTAAAACCGTGGGTGGAAATTTTACTATTCATAACCTTTGTAATAACGTGACTTTAAAGCCCAAGGGAACTTGTAAGGTAATAGTAAGCTTTGTACCAAAGGCGGCGAATGTTTCGACTTTTCAACTGATATACTCTTACAATGGAAAACAGTTTCCTTTACCGCCACTTAAGGCTGTGGGCAAAGCAAATTGTACGGTTCGCGGTACCACTGTTTTACCTTTGCCTACACAAACTTATCTTTACGCAGATAATGTGGTGAAATTTGTTTTTACAAACGAATGCGCGAGCGGAACCCCTAAAAAGCTTGGAGCGGTAAATGTCACTTCATCTAACGAGGCAGCGATTGTAAAACCTGCTTCTTATGATACGTGTTCGAATTCCCTGTTAGCTAATGGAAAGAGTTGCTTTGTAATGGCCTCAGTAAGCCCTCGGACCCTTACAAAAGCTATGACTATCCAGGCATCTGTTTTGGCAGAAACCACTACAGTAAACACAGAAACATCTGCTGAAGTGATTACTAATCAACAAGCCACACACCACGTGCAATTCGTGAATCAATGTAATTTTGATGTATGGTACGGCATTGCTAATGGAGCCGGGGGCATTTACTCGCCGGATCCTAATCTAATCAAATTTCCTAATGGAGCGCCGCCTAGCGCTTATTATTTGCCCAAGCAAGTAGAAGGGCAACGGCCGAGTGTCATTATTCTTCCAACCACCGTATATAAGAATGGAGCGATTTGGCCAAGAACAGGATGTAAAATGGTCGACGGTAAATTTATATGTACTACCGGCACTTGCGCTACTATGGATAATACCGCTACCTGTAAAAGTTCAGGTGACTTGCAACAACCGATACCTCCTTATACCAAATTTGAATTTACTATCGAAACAAACCCGGGTCAGGATGGAGTCTACGACGTTTCGGTTATCAATGGCTTTACGGTTCCTGTTGAAATTAAAGCATTTGGGCCACCAACTGACGACCCTTTCAATTGCACAGGGGCAGGGGCACTCATCCAACCAGAAGACTCTAGGTTGCATGCTTGCCCTTGGGTTTTTGACCCTGTATCTTTATCGGGGTTAAGCCGGGAAGATTTTCAATGGGTAACTCCGGGTGCGGAGTTGAGCTGCGAGACCAACGATCCCAACTGTGGTCGAAGCTATGATGTAAGTCCACCGAATAATCCAGCAAAAATTGTTTTACGGGCTGCCCCTTTTCTTGGTTATACAACTGTCGCCAACTATTTTGGATACAAGGCAGATGGGCAATGGGGAACACCGAATTTATATACCAAATATGGAATTGCAAGCCCGCTACCAAATACTTATGGAACTATCGGGGGGCAGCCTGCTGATTGGGGCTCTTTATTTGCTTGTACGCCTACCAGTAATCAATCGGCAGATTCTTGCTATCTAGATGCGGCAGGTCCGCGGTGTTGTGGCTGTATAGAATGGGAAAATGAACCGGTTGGAAGCGCCACAAGAACTGCTTCATCCAAGCCTTGTGTAAATACCAATGATGATTGGACGAGTGCTAAACCAAGTTTGGCTACTGCTGATAATTTTACTATTCAAAAAGGCGTTTTATGGTTAAAGGCAGCTTGCCCAACGGCTTACTCTTACCAATTTGACGACAAGTCATCTTCTTTTCAATGTAATAAGGATGGGGAAGCAGATCTTTATACGAGCTATCAAATTACTTTCTGTCCAGGGGGTGTTACAGGGAAACCCGGCAGTGCAGATGAAGGTCGCGGGACTCCACCGCCTTAAAAAATGACATAAGAATCCACGCCCGTTGTAACCCGACTGCTTGTATCAGGGTTACAACTTCGACTTATCCTCAATTGTAATGATTGTTTCCCTTTCAGTAGTTAGCTATAATTCCTCTTTGGTTCGATGGGCATAGTTTATCCATTTTGTTATTTAACTTCGCAGGAAAGAAGGGGACTTTGATGCCAATTTACGAATATCAGTGCAACAATTGCCATCATGAATTTGATTTAATGCAAAAAATTGCGGATGCACCAGTTAAACAGTGTCCTGAGTGCCATAAAGAAAGTGTGGTGCGCATAGTTTCTCCTGCAGGTTTTCAGTTAAAAGGGACAGGGTGGTACGTAACAGATTTCAAAGATAAAGATAAGAAAAAAGCTACTCCAAAAAAAGAGGCTACTAATTCCACTGCTTCCAGTGAAAATAAGGCTGCTGAGTCTAAATCGAGCACAAAAAAAGGTGAAGGGGATTGAAAGGTAAATCAATACGAAGTTATTTATTAGCGGGCCTGGTGGTATGGTTGCCTATTTTGGTCACTTTTGTCATTTTACGATTTATTGTTGATTTGCTAGATCAAACAATCGCGTTGTTACCTAATGCTTATCAGCCGCAAAATTTATTAGGTATCAATCTACCCGGATTGGGTGTGTTGTTGTCTCTCATTTTATTGATAGTCACGGGTATTATAGTTACCAATTTTCTGGGGCAACGGCTGATAAGATGGAGTGAGTCAATTCTTGAACGTATCCCTTTGGTACGTTCCATTTATACTGCCGCAAAGCAAGTAATCCATGCCATTTTTGCGACAAATAGTGAAGCATTTCGTAAAGTGTTATTAGTAGAATACCCGCGAAAAGGTTTGTGGTCTTTGGCGTTTCAAACCGGGCAGGCCAACCCGGAAATAAATACGAAAGTTGGCAAAGAGATGGTATCCATTTTTATTCCAACCACACCCAATCCCACATCAGGATTTCTTATGGTCTTACCTAAGGACGAAGTCATTGAGTTAGGTATGAGTGTTGAAGAAGCATTAAAATTAATTATTTCCTTAGGTGTAATGCAACCGGTATCGCCTGTTGCATTAGAAACTCCAACTTTATTAAATAAATAGGCGGTTATATGCGTTCACATTTATGCACTGCAGTTAATGATTCATTAACAGATACAACAGTTTCAATTTGCGGTTGGGTGCATAATCGTCGTGATCATGGTGGTGTGATTTTTTTAGATATTCGTGATCGCTCAGGATTAGTACAAGTCGTTTATGAGCCTGAGCGCTCTGAAATTTTTCATATTGCCGAAAAACTACGTCATGAATATGTAATACGGGTTGAAGGAATCGTTCGCGCTCGTCCGCAAGGTATGATTAATGAAAAAATGGCGACGGGTAAAATTGAAATTGTAGGAACTTCCCTGGAAATTCTTAATCAAGCGCAAACGCCGCCTTTTCTACCCGATGAATTTCAATCGACAAATGAAGACCTACGGTATCGCTATCGTTATTTAGATTTGCGTCGTAAAGAAATGCAGGAAAATTTAACCCTGCGCCATCGTTTAAATCAATGTATTCGTCAGTATTTAAATGATCAGGCCTTTTTAGACATTGAAACGCCTATGCTTACGAAGGCTACCCCGGAAGGCGCCCGCGATTATTTAGTCCCTTCGCGTGTGCATCCCGGCGAGTTTTATGCTCTTCCACAGTCCCCTCAATTATTCAAACAATTATTAATGATGTCGGGCTTTGATAAATATTATCAAATTGTTCGTTGTTTTAGAGATGAGGATTTACGCGCAGATAGACAACCTGAATTCACTCAGCTTGATATTGAAATGGCATTTATTAATCAAGAAGATATCATGTCTCTAATTGAAGGGATGCTAAAGAAAGTATTCCATGAAATATTGCAAGTTGAAATTCCGGAAAAACTCCCGCGTATGACATATGCTGAGGCTATGCATAGATATGGGAGCGATAAACCTGATTTACGTAACCCTTTAGAATTAATTGATATTGCAGATTTAGTTCAACATTCAGAATTTAAAGTATTTTCTGCCGCTGCCAATGACCCTAATGGGCGTGTTGTTGCTTTAAAACTAACGAATGGTTGTAACTTAAGTCGAAAGGAATTAGATGATTACGGTCAATTTGTAGGGATCTATGGTGCTAAAGGCCTGGCTTATATTAAAGTGAATGATCTTCAGCAAGGAATCCAGGGGCTACAGTCGCCTATTTTGAAGTTTTTAAGCGAAGATAGTATTCAGTCGATATTAGACAGAGTAAATGCACAGACAGGTGACGTTGTCTTTTTTGGTGCAGACAAAGAAAAAATAGTTAATGAATCAATGGGTGCTCTGCGAATTAAATTAGGCCACGATTGTAATTTAATTGAAAAAGGCTGGAAATTGGTGTGGATTGTCGATTGGCCGATGTTCGAGTTAGATTCCGACACAAATAAGTTACAAGCAATGCACCATCCTTTTACGTCTTCGCAAAATCTTTCGGCAGAGGATTTAAAAGAAAAGCCTTTGGCCGCTTTGGCTAAAGCCTATGATATAGTGATTAATGGCTATGAAATTGGCGGGGGCTCTGTTCGTATTCATAACCCTGAATTACAACAAACAGTGTTTGACTTGCTGGGAATAGAGCAGGAAGAAGCCAAAGTAAAATTTGGATTTTTATTAGATGCTTTGCAATTCGGGTGCCCACCCCACGGTGGAATTGCTTTAGGTATTGATCGCCTGGCTATGTTACTTACCGATTCAACCTCCATTCGTGATGTAATTGCTTTTCCAAAAACGCAATCAGCATCTTGCTTGCTTACTAATGCGCCAACGCCTGTCAGTGCTGCGCAATTAAATGAACTAGGAATACGTTTTGCAACCACGAGCCAGAAAAAATAAATTTTTTTATGGAAAATTAACATCGCCACTGCCTTACGGTCGTGGCTCTGTTTTCGTCTTTGTATTTATTTTATTTTTTTCGCTATTTTCTTTGCCGGCGCTTGCGAGCCCAGAGGATAACTCAGGGAAGCTTATTGAATTTCTTGCGCAGGAAAAGATAAATATAACTATTGCTAATCATGATTTAAAACAAGCAATGCCGCCGGTTGATCAACATTCTTTAACCATTAAAAATCAGCAACTAGAGACTATGATTTCTTTAGTAAACTCCAAGATTGCAAATTTCGGTTCATTTTTGTCTGATCAAAAGAAACAAGCACGTAGATTAGCTGATGAATTACAGTCGCTACAACAATCCCCTTTAGAAAAAGCAAATGAGTTAGGTGTTCAAGAAAAAATCAGTCAAATAAGTAACCTGATTGAAGTGAACGATAAAGCAATTGAGTTACTAAATGAAAATATCAGGCTTGCAAATCAATATTTAATAAATTTAGTAGAACAAAAGGATGACCTGAAAATTTTGCAAGCTAAGTTTGACGAAGAACGTGATATAGAGCAAATACAAAATCGCATTACAGTTCTTAAAGAAGCAAAGGAAAGTCTTTATCAAAAAAATATAGAGTTACAACGATCAAGAAAAGTAGAAACGACGTTTGCTTCTAATCTTACTTATGAAACACAGTTATTATATAACAATCAACTTATTGTATTAATCCAATATAAAATTTCCGCTTTAGATCTGAAGAAAAAAATTATTAAAGCAGATTTCGCATCTTTAAAAAATGATGATCTAAAAACGCTACAACAGGTAACTGGAATTTATAAAAGTGTTCTCAATCAATTGAATAATATTGAGAACGGATTACAAGAGATGTTGGGGTTAGTGAAGAGTCAAAAAAAATCTTTGCCTACCAACATTTTTAATATGCAGTTTGCTAATTTAGAAAAAACTATTGATAAACGTCTGCAAGAAACAAAATTAGAAACAGCTCAAATCAAAGAAAATTTGGAAGGTAAGCAGGAATTACTAAAAAAACAATTAGCTCAAAGACAAAGTTTAACTGAGTATCAGCTGGAAAATTGGTCTTTCATCCTTTTAAAAATTATAAAAATTCCGGTTCAATTTTATAACTACGCTAAAACTCTAATTATTCAAATTAAAGATAATTACTTATGGCAGGATACATGGCCAAAAATAATTTATTGGTCAATTTTGGGAATGATTTTTTCGTTTTTTTTGGGGCTTAATCGTCTTCTGAAATGGATTGCAAAGGATAAAGAACGTTATCTCTTGAGTGCCCATTTGTATGATGGTTTTTTGGTTTTACTGAATCGAAATATTCCTCTTTTAACCTTGCTGACGTCTTTATGGGTTTCATTTTACTTAACGCATGTGCCCTTCAGCTACGCTCAGCTTTTAGTTAATTTGTTGCTTGTTTGGTTAAGCTTTCGAAGTTTAATTATTATTTCGCGATTAATGCTTTTAGAAAGATTGAGCGATGTTTCAGGGGAGGATGTAAAATTTTACTATCGTCTAAAGTGGTTATTTTTATTAGGCGGCTGGTCAACTGCGCTGATGGTATTTAGTCATCAATTGCCGCTTTCTACTTTACTACAGGATATATTCAATCGCTTATTCATGATTTTTCTTCTCTCAGTGTCTTTTGTAACCTGGAGAAGCAGGGAAGTTATTCCGTACTTACTTGCGCCCTATTTGAGCTCTAAAAGAAAATATCTGCACACCGCTATTAAAATATTGAATATCCTTATTCCCCTTACCCTCTTCTCTACTGCGATAATTGGTTTAATTGGCTATTTTAATTTAGCCTGGAGTTTAAGTTTATACCAAATTTATTTTTTACTCGTAATAACTGGCTATGTGTTAGCCCGGGGCTTAATTTTTGACGCATTAGAATTACTGTCTGTTTGGATGATCTCCTCTTTACAAAACGGTTGGCTGTGGATTGAGGTTATTTTAAAACCGTTGGATAACATCTTCCGGTTATTACTTTTTGTAGGTGGTATTTCTATTTTATTTCAATTATTTGGTTGGTATGCCGATTCATGGGTAGTAGCAAAAATTATTGAAGTAGGTAAATATCCTTTTATCAATATTTCCGGTGTACATATTACCTTATTTAGTGCAGCAGAATTCATTTTAATTATTTTCTTTTTCTCTTGGTTAGCCAAGTGGACACGCGAATTCAGTTATCGTTGGCTGTACCGCAAATCCAAAGATCCAGGCGTACGCAATAGCTTATCTGTCTTTACCCAATATGCTGTGATTTTATTGGGGGGATTTATTTCATTAAGAATACTCGGGCTGGATTTTAGCGGCATGTCAATGGTTTTAGGTGGATTGGCAGTGGGAATGGGTTTCGGGCTCCGTGACTTTGCCAGTAATATTGTAGGTGGATTAATGTTATTGATTGAGCGTCCTGTTCGCGAAGGAGACTTAATTACTTTGGGAAGCTATGAAGGAAAAGTTTCGCATATTGGTATTCGTTCTATGCGTGTATCTTCATGGGATAATACAGAAGTGCTTATCCCAAATGCTGAGACTTTCACCAAACCATTTACCAATTGGACGCACCAGGATAGTATCGTACGAACAGTCGTACCTATTAAAGTCAGTCGCAAAGATGACCCTGCTATGGTGCAACAATTGATTCTGGATGTGATTGTGGACATAACAGAGATTTTGTCAGATCCGCCTCCGCAGGTATTGTTAACCAAGATTGACGATGCGCTTATTGAATTTGAAATTCGATATTTTATTAATGTAGAACTTTATACGCGCTTTGAAATTCGCTCCAAACTTTTATTTGCAATCCTTGCCCAGTTTAGCGCCGCAGGAATTCGCTCACCCATACCTCCTATAAGTGTGGAATTGAAAGAAGGGGAGACTAGACCCTATGTTATTTCCAAACAGTCCACCGAAAAGCAAAGCTGAATTACTAGAGCGCTGCCAAAATATTGAGGGTTTAACCCTGGGCCAGCTTGCTTTATTGATAGGTATTTCAATACCTTACTCTCCTTTACAAAGAAAAGGATTTGCAGGCACTCTTGTTGAATTGGCCCTGGGAGCCTCGGCAAAAGGAAAACCATTGCCTGACTTTCACTTTTTAGAGATTGAACTAAAAACTTTACCTATTAATGAAAACGGAAAAGTGGCTGAGTCTACTTTTATTACGAGTATTCCTCTTATGACAATTCAACAAGAGAAATGGAAAACTTCACAATGCTATAAAAAACTAAAAAGTATCTTATGGGTACCTATAGAGGACAATAATACTATTCCCTATTCTGCAAGGAGAATCGGTAAGGCTGTTTTATGGTCGCCAAATAAAGAAACTGAAAATATCTTGGAATCAGATTGGTTAGAATTAACCTTCATGATAAGCGCAGGTAGATTAGAGGAAATAAATGCCGGTATGGGGCAATATTTACAAATTCGGCCTAAAGCAGCAAATAATAAATCATTGTGTTATGGCATTAATGCACTAGGAGAAAAAATTCTCACTCTTCCCCGTGGTTTTTATTTACGAAGTAGTTTTACAAATAGCATTGTACATCTTGCAATTTAAAACGATTTGTTTAAAGTGAAGATTGGTAAAAAAGGAGTTTTATATGAAGAAAGTTTTTTTAATGTTTCTTTTGTTTGCTTTTTCGTCGTGGGCTTACAGTGACGCATCTAGCGAAGTACAAATGCTAAATAGTCAAATTCAAGTCCAACTACAAAAATTACAAGAAACGCAACAAAAGCAAATGCAAGCTATGAATGCACAAGTCCAAGCGCAAATTAAGCAAATGCAAGCCCAACTACAAGCGCAAATTCAAAAGGTAAGCAACGACACACAAAATCAAATTAAACAATTACAAGAAACTTTTCAAAAGAATTTGGAACTATTACAGCAAGAAATTGAGGCTAAAAAATAGACTTGGAGATAGAGGGTCATTCGTATCCTGGAGTAGGCTTGGCTAATCCAGGATACATAAAATGAAAAATGGGTAGGTTAAACTACTTCAACTTCTTCAGCTTGAGGACCTTTTTGTCCTTGGCCAGCTTTAAATAAAACTGACGCGCCTTCAGCTAAGGTTTTGAAGCCTGAGCCTTGAATAGCGCTAAAATGCACAAAATAATCTTTTCCACTACTTTCAATAAAACCAAAACCTTTGCTCTCATTGAACCATTTAACCGTACCACGTACTTTTTCTGACATATCTAAATTTCCTAAAAGCTCTGGCTATTTGTTTATTCAAAATCACCAGAAAGTTACTAGCAATTAGTTTATACCAGAAATTGGACAGGCAATCAACAGAAAATACACTAATTATGGTTTTTATACCGGGGAGGATAACTCTATATTTTTTTCTTCATTCTCATTTAGTCGAGGCGATGTAGTAGGCTCTCGCGATTTGGAAAAAAAACCATGTCCCGCTAAACCTGCTGCCGAGACAAAAATAAAAGTGGTACCGGCTAAAACGACTGTTGTCGATTGTAAAACTAAAACGCCTATTAGAACACAAGAAGTACCCGAAGTGACAGATAGAGCTGCGAATACCTTTAAGTAAAAATAATAATTTACCTGCTTATTTTGGTCAAAGTTAAGAGGAGGAAGGGCGTTTGGGGGCTCTTTCCTGTCGCATTCTTGTCGTGGCGGAACCAAAGAGGCAGATTCCACATGTAATTTAACCCTGCTTGTATCCTCTAAGGTTGAATATAAGTTGGCCCGCGGTAGCAACTTTATTAGCTCTTTTTCTTGTTCCGGGGAAAAATTCTTATGGATATTCACATGCACATGTGAAGGTATGGAAGTAAATATAGTTATTAGGTCAGACCATGACTTAACACTCAGAACATTATCACTTAAATCTAATTGTTCGAGTGTATCCTGGAGATTACAAAATACTGCTTTCAGCCTATCCTCCGGCTTTTGACCAAGATGATTATGTGCCAAATTCAACATCCGAACATTTAAGCTGGCAACTAATTTGGCCAATGCGGGTATTGAGCGTGTGGCAAGATCATTAAATTGTAGTGAAAGTTTTATTACAGTTAAGTGGCCTAACCCACTTACTAACTTATCCGGCGAGATAAAGCCCAGTCCATTTTTATCCAGATTTAATTCTTCCAGGTTTGGTAGATGCAGTTGTAATTCAAGCATAAATTGAGGGAAATCATTTATTTGCTTAAGTTCATTTTCATTTAACCAAAGAACACGAAGGTGACGAGGTAATTTTTTTACGGCACTTGCTAATTCCTTACAACTACGAAAACCCAAATTATTTTTATTTAAATTGAGTTCGCGCATGTGATGAAGCAAAGAGAAAAGGGAGGATAGCTCTGGGGCAGATAGTTTATGGAGATCATTATTGCTTAAATCTAAAAAAGTAATCTGCGGGGGCAATGCAGTAATTATTTTTTTAAGAGTAGGAAATTTTCGACCTAATCCGTTACCGGCCAGGCATATTCCAGTATGTTCGCTAGTAATTTCAGCCGCTACTGTTTGAATTGCCGCCTCTGATTTCAAACGAAGCAGTTTGCCTCTTAAATCTAATAACATCCCGGTTATCCGTTATTATTGTTTTTTTTAGGAAAACAGTGTATCAATTTAAGGCTTGTATTTCTATCCACATTTTCTGTGGATAATTCTGTGAGTACCTTGCTACTAACCGGTAAATTAATAGTATCCTGTCATCAAGATTTTCACTACAATAGTATTTTTAACTATTTTATAGAGCCATGTTCAAACCGTTGGCATTATTTATTGGCCTACGCTACACAAGAGCCAAGAAAAAAAATCATTTTGTTTCTTTTATTTCTCTAAGCTCCATGTTGGGGATTGGGTTGGGAGTAATGGTTTTAATTACCGTACTCTCTGTTATGAACGGCTTTGATGAAGAAATTCATAAGCGGTTTTTTGGTATGGCGCCAGAAATAACTGTCTCCGGTCAGGATGGAAGAGTGGCGAATTGGCAAAACTTAGCCAAAGAACTTAAGGGAATACCGGGTGTTAAAGCAGTTGCTCCTTTTGTAGGAGGCCAAGGTTTGTTGACCCATGAGGGGCAAGTTTTACCTATAGTTATTACAGGAATATCGCCAGAACAAGAAAAATCAGTTACCAACCTGCAAAATAAGCTAATCACCGGAGATATTGCAAATCTGAATCACTTTGGAATTTTTTTAGGGCAAGGATTGGCGGATCGGTTAGGGGTCATGATTAACGATAAAGTCACTATTATGATTCCGCAAGCGTCGGTTACCCCGGCAGGAATGATTCCTCGTTTCAAACGGTTTACAGTAGCAGGTGTCTTTAGTGCTGGATCTGGGTTTAATTTTGATACCCGCTTGGCATTTATTAACTTGGAAGATGCGCAAAAGCTTATGCAATTAGGGGAAGATGTAAGCGGGTTAAAATTGCGTATTAATAATGTGTATGAAGCGCCGCTACTTACCGAAATAATTAGCAATAGGTTGGGGGAAAACTATCAGGTTGGCAACTGGACACAGGAGTTTGGCGCTTTTTTCCAAGCTGTAAAAATGGAAAAAACCATGATGTTTCTTATATTAATGCTTATTATTGCTGTAGCTGCTTTTAACCTGGTTTCCTCTTTAGTAATGGTTGTTAACGATAAACAAGCCGAAATTGCTATTTTACGAACCATTGGTGCCACCCCAAGGAAGATACTCTCTATTTTCATAGTGCAAGGTATGATGGTTGGTATAGTAGGTACTCTAATTGGTTTAATTGGTGGGCTAATACTCGCAAGCAACGCTACAGAGATCGTTAATTATTTACAAAGATTTTTCAATGTAAAACTCCTGTCTTCAAATATTTATTTTGTAGATTTTCTTCCTTCAAAAATTTTATTGTCGGATTTATTGCAAGTTTGTGCAATTGCATTATTAATGAGTTTCTTAGCAACGATTTATCCTTCTTGGAGAGCCTCAAGAACCGTTATTGCGGAGGCTTTGCACTATGAATAATAATGAAATTATTTCATGTAACGATCTTACTAAATCTTATCATGATGGAAATTTGGCTGTAGAAGTTTTAAAAGCAATTAATTTTTCTATTACTTCTGGAGAAAGAATTGCCATTGTCGGGCCCTCGGGATCAGGGAAAAGTACATTGCTTCATTTATTAGGTGGACTAGATAAACCTTCGGCGGGAAAAATTTTTATAGAAGGTATTGATTGGCAATCTATCAACGAAAAAAAACGCTGCCAATTACGTAATAAGAATTTAGGATTTATTTATCAATTCCACCACTTATTGCCAGAGTTTACCGCGCTTGAAAATGTGGCTATGCCGTTACTCCTGGGAAATCACTCTGTAAAAGAAGCACAAGAAAAAGCCCGTGTAATTTTAGATAAAGTAGGTTTGTCAGCGCGCGAACTTCATAAACCTGCGCAACTCTCAGGAGGAGAGAGACAAAGAGTGGCTATTGCTAGAGCATTGGTCAACCAACCCCGCTGTGTATTTGCCGATGAGCCCACGGGAAACCTGGATCATAGTACTGCTTTAAAAGTATTCGAGTTGATGTTGGAATTGAATACGCATATTGGAACTGCATTGGTGATTGTTACGCATGATATGGAACTAGCTAAACGCATGGATAAAGTCTGGAGTTTGCAAGAAGGGAAAGTGATTTTTTAGATAAGGTTTACTGTCCTCCGTTTCAAGCAGACAAGCAAAATCTCCGCTCTCTCAGGGTTACACGTGGACAAACAAAACTTCCGCTTACTAACGTGAGCGGAAGTTTTGGTTTTGGTGCGGCTGTCATGTCGGGCCAAGACCCAACATGAAGAATGATTAGTCTAATTAAATGGATTAAAGTCGGCTAAATCAGCGAATAAAGGATGGAACCCGGATGACATTAAAATGACCCCGAATATTGCTGCAATTACAGCAACCACATAAAATCCACTACCTGAATAGAGATTTCTAGTCCATCTTAGCATCATTTCTGGTATAGCGAGCCAAAATACAGATTTTATTAATATTAGCCAGGCAATAACGGTTACGATAACAGGTGGTCCCATAACCCAGATATTGTGTAGGACAACAAGCATAATTCCTATAAATAACCAAACCGATGCGCTAAAGAAAATTTCAATACTATCTGCGCGTATGTCTTGTATTAACTCACGATAATACCGTGCTCTTGCAATCATAATAATAGCCATTATTACCATATAAAGGCCAACTATTTGCCCTATTAAAAAAGTATGAATTGCCCCCACCATGATCCACTCCCTTGCAGTCAATATACTATAATTAATAGACTGAAATTCCTTATTTTGCAAACCCTTATCGTTTTACTCACTATTTAAAACCATGCCTTTGTAATTTCCACGGTATCTAATTGAGAGCTATCTTTATGTTGTAGAATTTTCCAGGATGCAGAGCATCGCTGTAGGTGGCCTAAAAGGGTAGACTGATCATTACAAAAATAGCGGACAGGTAAATTATCAAACGAGTTTTGCGTTAGAAAAGCTTGGCATCTAATCCCATCTTTTAATTCTAAAGCCCACGGGTAGGTTTTTGACATATCTAATATTTCCGTGGCTTGGGGGTATTGTTCAGCAAATTGAATTATTGTGCTTTTTTCACTCCACGGAGATTGTGGACAAAGTGCTTCTTTTTTATCTGTAAAAGCTTTAATAAAGCAAGGGTCATAAATTTTCCCTTCCGCTTTACATTGAATAGCATCTTCTCTTCTAATCACCTCGGATTGTTTTATACATTCTCCATGCAATGTGTTAGCTATTTTTGGCGAGGGATGGGCCGTAGTTTCTGCAAACGGTCTATAAAATAATAATTCTGTATTTTGAGCATATAGATTATTAGCTAATATGCTAAAAAATAAGCAAAGTATAAGCTGCATACTATTCCCACCCTGTTTTTATTTAGTGTATTATCCAAATTTTATTTCGCTTTGAAAATTAAACAGCAAAGCAGAGGATAAATTTTCGGAGTACATAATGACAGAAGTTTTCACAGTAAAACAATGTTTAGATGGGGAAATTAGCATTGATGAAACTGTAACCATTCAAGGCTGGGTTAAAACAAGACGCGATTCTAAAGCGGGTTTATCATTTATTAGTTTACATGATGGCTCTTGTTTTTCTCCTATTCAAATTGTGGTTCCAGAAAATTTATCCAATTATCAAATGGAAGTGCTCAAGCTAACTTCAGGTTGTTCCGTAAAAGCAACGGGAAAATTAATCGCTTCCCAAGGAAAAGGGCAGTCTTTTGAAATTCAAGCCGAAAAAATTGAAGTAATAGGGTGGGTAGAAAATCCAGATACTTATCCTATACAGCCTAAAAGACATACTTTGGAATACTTAAGAGAAGTAGCCCATTTACGCCCCCGTACCAATACCATTAGTGCAGTAACGCGTGTTCGCGATACCCTTTCTTGGGCAATTCATAATTTTTTCCATCAAAAAGGCTATTTTTGGATTCATACTCCCATTATCACTACCAGCGATTGCGAAGGCGCGGGTGAGTTATTTCGAGTGAGTACTTTGGATTTGGTGAATCTTTGCAAAAATGAAAAAAATACGGTTGATTTCAGCAAAGACTTTTTCGGCCGTGAAGCTTTTCTAACTGTTTCTGGACAATTAAATGTGGAAGCATATTGTTTGGCTATGTCTAAAGTATATACTTTTGGCCCTACTTTTCGTGCTGAAAATTCGAATACCAGCCGCCATTTGGCAGAGTTTTGGATGGTAGAGCCAGAGCTTGCTTTCGCAGATTTAAATGATATTTGTTCATTGAGTCAGGAAATGTTGCGCTTTTTATGTAAAACTGTACTGGACGAACGTTCTGACGACATGAATTTTTTCAATCAATTTGTCGCCCCGGGTTGTATTGAGCGCTTGGAAAATATTATTGATTCGGAATTTGAAATAATTCCTTATACGCAAGCGATAACTATTTTAGAAAAAGCGGAGGTAAAATTTGATTATCCGGTTAAGTGGGGATTAGACTTGCAATCAGAACATGAGCGTTATCTCGCGGAAACTTATTGTAAAAAGCCGGTTATCATTATTAATTATCCTAAAGAGATAAAAAGCTTTTACATGCGATTAAATGAGGATGGCAAAACGGTAGCGGCTATGGACGTATTGGCTCCTGGAATTGGCGAAATTATAGGGGGCAGCCAAAGAGAAGATCGTTTGGAAATCTTGGATAAACGCATGGAGGAGTGCGGGGTAAACAAAGATCTCTATCAATGGTATCGCGATTTACGCCGTTATGGCAGTGTACCTCATGCAGGTTTTGGATTGGGGTTAGAGCGGCTGGTGAGTTATGTTACCGGAGTCAATAACGTTCGTGACGTAATTCCCTTCCCACGAACTCCGGGACATGCGGAATATTGATGGGATTTAAGTAGGTTAGCGCCAAAGGCGCAACAAACAATGGCAGATGAATTGTTGGGCCTGCCGACTGAAGTACGTCACTTTTAATGTCTGTCATTCCCGCGCTAGGCGGGAATCTATTTATCAATTGGCGCAGTTCAGCATAGAAATGGATTCCCGCTACGCAGGAATGACAAAAAAATAGCTAGTAGATACTGTCTTTAAATGCAATGATAATTTTCATTATAAGGCAGTTTATTTTTAAGAACACCAAAAATTATATGTGTTAATTTTCGCATAACGGCACAGATAATGGTTTTTGGTGTTTTTCCCTTTAATTGTAAACGAGCTACAAACGAAGCAAGCCCTTTATTATATCGTTTGGCGACTAATGCAGCCATGTATAAAGATTTCCTCAATCTGGCATCCCCTAATTTTGAGATAGTAGTTTTACCGATAAAGGTTCCTGACTCACGCTGTTTTGGAGTAATACCCGTATAGGCTGCAAATTGCTTGGCAGTAGAAAAGGAATTGACATCTGGCATAAGGGCCAGAATATGATAGGCCGTTAAATTGCCAATGCCTTTTATACTGGTAATTAACTCCAATTTTTCTTTAAGTTGTGAATTACTAGCAATTAAGTCCGCAATTTGTTTTTCTACCTTCGCAATTTCTTTCTCAAGCTGCATAATAAGCTTGGTCAAAGCTTTCTTTGCAATACTTCCTTGAGTACTATGCCTTTGATTAGTGAGCTGAGTTAATTGACCTTTTAACATATCAAGAAGCTTGGTTAAGTCTTTAATTTCTTTCTGCTCAGGAGACGAAGCCTGATAGGGACGAGGCTCCATCCGTTTACAAAACTGTCGAATAACTTCCGAATCTACCCGGTCATTTTTATTCCGAATAAGTGACGCTTTGGCATAGTTTTTAATTTGAAATGGATTAACTACACTGACTCGGATGCCTTGCCCTATTAGAAAATCCGCGATTTTTGTGCTGTAATGCCCAGTTGCTTCCATACAAACCCAAGGGTTAATAGTGTATTCATGAAGCCATGTTAAAAACTCAATATATCCTTGCTCCTTATTAGCAAAAACTTTATGTTTGCTTTTCCCTTTATACTCAACGGATACGTCAAATTTATCTTTCGCAACATCAACACCTACACAATCGAACCCTGACATGCTAATCTCCTAATGCTTGTGAATACTTGGGGTTATTTATCATTGACCATGCTTGTGAATGCAGGCTTACTTGGTCGGTAGCCTAAGATACTGTACGGTCGATAGATAAGTGGGGAGAAGGTCCTACTCTACGCTCACAGGCTTTTTAAGCCTTGCCTGGTTTCAAGATCTCTCCTCCCATCCCAAGTGCCCTTGAGATTAAGCTTTTTTGCTTACTTTTTAAAGATACAAGCCTGGTTGACTAGCAACCAGGTTTTCGATGCCAATCAAATGCATAGAGCTATGATGAAGTCTTGATTTTGTTAGTTCGGGAAAGTATTGTTAGTAGTCATAGTTATGTAGATTTTTTTAATTACTTCCCATCGCTTCTGCGCTAAATTATACTTATAATTCTCAACAGCCGGTAATTTGGAAAGATCTTTACTGCCCATTCTTACATGCTCGTCAACCATGTCATCCAAAGATTCATTCTTGGCGTTAAGAAAAATATCATATAACAAAAGAAAAGTGCTCGAGCGGCCAGAACCTCCTCGGCAATGGAAATAAACCCAAGTTCCCTTAGGGATATTTTGTAAGAGACCCTTCAATCTTTTTATTTGCTTCTCACTGGGAAAAGAATGATCCGCTAAATAAAAACGATAATAAGGAATGCCTAAGCGTTTAGCCAAGGTTTTTTCCTCATCTGCTTTTTGTGGTTTGACCGTGAGAGGGCGGGTTTCAATAATGTGGCCTTGTTCTTTTTTTATAATTTGATGAAGAGTTATTTCTGATAAAGCCAATACATTTAATAAATTCTCTTCATCCTTCGCGATTGCCGCGGATGTTTTACCCTTATTCGCGTGGTTTTTAACTCCATACCAACTTACCGGTATGTCATTTATAAATCCATGGCTTTCTTGGCGCAAATCAATTATTACTATAGGGGCGTGAATTTTTTTAAGGATATTTTGCAGTTGAGTAGGGGAGAATTGACCACTGGCTATAGCTTTTAAGTTGTTTTTTTCTAAAATGCGAAAATGTTTCGGTAAGGAAGAATGTAGATCGGAATCTACTACTAACAAAGTCCTCGCGTCTACACTCGTCATATAAAATAGAAAAAGGATAGTACAAAGTTTTAACATTCAGGTAGATTTACTGCAAGTCCGCCCATGGATGTTTCTTTATAAATACTTTGCATATCGTGTCCTGTTTGTTTCATGGTTTTGATTACTTTATCAAGAGATATATAGTGTTCACCACTACCCATTAGAGCCATCCGTGAAGCGTTGACTGCTTTAACCGCACCCATGGCATTTCGCTCAATACAGGGGATTTGTACTAACCCCAAAACAGGATCACAAGTCATCCCTAAGTGATGTTCCATAGCGATTTCTGCAGCATTTTCAATTTGCTCAATCGTTCCTCCGAGAACAGCAGTAAGACCTGCTGCAGCCATTGATGAGGCAACGCCGACTTCGCCCTGACACCCTACTTCTGCCCCAGAGATTGAAGCGCCTTTTTTGTACAGAATTCCGATTGCTGCAGCGGTGAGGAAATAAATATAGGTGTCGTCATTACTAATTTTGTCATGTGCATGTTGCATATATTTATAGACAGCGGGAATAATGCCGGCAGCTCCATTGGTAGGTGCGGTTACAATTCGCCCACCCGCGGCATTTTCTTCATTCACTGCCATAGCATATAAATTTAAAAGATTCATAATGTCGGAGTGTTCGAACACACTGGGAATCCCTTTTTGCTCATTTAATTTTTTATATAAATCGGGGGCACGGCGTTTTAAGTGCAAACCGCCTGGTAAATTTCCTTCATGTTTACATCCATTTTCAATACACTCGCTCATTACTTTCGCAATATTCAAGATGCCTTCATGTATTTCTTGCGTGCTGCGCCAACTGCGCTCATTTGCCATCATAATGTCAGCAATGGTTTTATTTTGTTTTTTACACTGATCAAGTAATTCTTTAGCAGTGGCAAAGGGGCAGGGTAGAGGTTTTTCTATAGCAGCGTCTGTTTGATCAAATGCTTCTTCAGTAACAATGAACCCACCACCAATCGAATAATATATTTGACTAACTAATAGACGATTATTCTCATCAAAAGCGCTAAAACGCATCCCGTTGGAGTGTTTTGGGAGTAATTCTTTTTGATGAAACGGGAAATCCTGCTCTTCATGGAAAGCTATCAGTTTTTTAGAGCCTAAATTGAGTTGCTGAGATTGTAAAATTTCCTGCATACGGGGAACCATACTTTCAGGTACCACCGATTCAGGGGACTTTCCTTCCAAGCCATTAAGTATGGCTTTATCCGTACCGTGACCTTTGCCAGTTAGAGCGAGTGAACCATATAATTCTATTTTTACCCGGGAAGTTGCATCAAAAAGTTCTTTTTGCATCAAGAGAGTAAGAAATTCATTTGCCGCACACATGGGCCCAACGGTATGCGAGCTGGAAGGACCTATACCTATTGAAAATAAATCGAATAAACTGATATCCATGAAAATTTCTCAGCGAATTTTTTTTGAGGTGTATTCTAAAGATCTTAGCATAGATAGGAAGATTTTAGGATTGTGTTCTAGAATTTAAATAAGAAACTATAAATGATTTCTGGATTACGCCAAGGCTGTAATCCAGGATGGTATGATTTTGAACACAATTTCAACAAGGAGTGCTTTATGGCCCCGGATACAGTTCCTGAACCACCTAACGAGTTTCCTGAAAGGCCACCTCTGGAATCACCACCGCACCCTGAACCATTGGAACCTATATTACCAGATACTCCAGAACCAGAGCCTTCTGAACGACCTGAGCCGAATTATGAGTAATGTTTCAATTGAACTTCAAAATAACAACTGTAAGCATTGACATCACTTTTTGCATAGGTAATTTTTATTCAGATAAAGAATTTAAAAAATATCGAAAGAATTTACAATAAATATTTCTTCTGGTTCATCCACATCAAGAGCCATTAAGTAAAAAAATTTCGGAGAAGCCCCATTACTCGAGTCATGTAATAAATTTGCATTTATCATTTTAGATTTATTCTTAAGACATCAGTTGGATGGCCATCTAAATTATTTTCACTAATTATTTCTGCGTCTTCTGTTTGGTATAGGTGATTTAGGCTAGGTTTTAATGTCTCTAATAAAACCATTTTAGCTTCTTCCTCTTTAGAATGCCGCTTAATTTGCTTAACAATTTGACGACCCACTCCTAAACCACGAGCAAAAGGGTCTACATAAATAAACCATATTTCCTGAGTCCTTAGATTATTTCCCAGCCTTTTCTTATGAATTTTTCATCAAACTCTTTATTTTCCACTCGAAAGGCACCTACCATAACAGACCCATAAAAAGCCAAATGAACTCTATCCGCATTTTCAGCTAAATAATCTCTACGATCTTTAAGCGCTTGTTCTGGTGTTTTAGCTTTATCATGGATATAACCCCATTCATTAGTAAACCATAAGTTTACTTGGTTTAAACACTTATTAAATGAGATGAAATCTAGTTCGTTTAATCTAATAAATTTTACAGTGGGTTTGACTGAGCTAAAAAGATGCATATATAAATCACTCGACAAAATACTTTGATTATTATAACACATGGCTATGGGGAAATGGGGCAATTGAGGAAGTGGATGAGGTTTGATTTAAATCCTGACTATAATATAAGATATAGGATATACTATATTATATATGGTGGAGATTATTATGAGTAAAGTTCTTATTTCAATGCCTGATAAAATTGCTTCTAGAATGCGAGCTTCCATTCCACAAAAGCAACGCAGTAAAGTCATTGTTGAATTAATAGAGAAAGAAATAGAAAAACGTGAAAAAGCACTTTATGAATGTGCTGCCGCTGTTGAACAAGATCATGAGTTGAATCAGGAAATGAAAGATTGGGATGTGACTCTTCAAGATGGATTAAATAATGAATCGTGGTGATATTTATTGGATAGATCTTAACCCGACAACTGGTTCAGAAATCAATAAACAACGCCCGTGTGTATTGGTGGGTGCAACGCCAATAAATCAAGCGCGTCATACTGTGATTGTTGTTCCGCTCTCCACATCTGCAAAAGCCAGGCCTCCAATAACTATCTCAGTCTCTTGTCTTAATAAAAATGTAACCGCTATTTGTGATCAGATTCGAACAGTTGATAAAAGTAGATTAAAAGGTTTTATAGGTCCACTTTCTGATAAAGATTTAAATGCTCTGGATGAGGGTTTGCGACAAGTATTAAGTTTATGAGCAGAGTATGGTGAAAAGGTGTATTTGGTTTTTATCTGAACATAAAAATCAGATTAGAAGAATGAAACTTAATTGCCTCAAAATCTTAGCAGAGCAAATATAGGCGAGAGCTGATCCTTTAAAAAGGATCAGCAAAATGCCAGCCTAGGGCTTTGGACAACCCTTCAAGCATAATTTCCCCACGGATGCTATTGCCTTTAGGATTAACTCTGGGACTCAAAACCACAATGCCAGCTTTTCCAGGAACAACGGCCATGGTATAGCCGGAGACACCACTTTTTGCGGGCATTCCTGTGCGGACCATGTGTGTGCCGGTTTCATCATAAAGCCCACAAGTTGCCATAATGGATAAGGTGATTTTGCAGGTTTCTAAAGAGATGACTTGCTCACCCGTCATAGGGTTTTTACCATAATTAGCCAGCAGGGTAGGTAAATATAGCACTTGCTCTATGAGAGCCTCATAAGAGCACAAGGTAAAATAAAGATCTAACGTTTCGGAAACGTTAGTACCTAAATTTTTACGGCTATGAAGTAAATAAGCGAGAGAGCGGTTTCGGTCGCCGGTTCTTTTTTCGGAAGCGAAAACGGAAGGATTAATTCGCAAATGTTGATTAAAAAGTTTATATACCCAACTTTCTAACCATGCAAATTGATGTTCTCCTTTCCCCGGAATATGAGAGCATAACGTAATAGCTCCGGCATTGAGCATAGGATTGGAAGGCTTGGGACCGAATTGTTCTAAACGGGTTATTGAAGCAAAGTCGTCGCCAGAGGGTTCGACTTTAACCCATTCCAATACTTGCTCTGCACCAAACTCTTCTAATAATCCGATTAAAGGAATTAATTTAGAGGTGCTTTGTAAAGTAATAGGTATAAGCGGCGTATTGCTATACACCAAATGCTCTTGACCTAAGGGTGCAACAGCAATGGCGGTCATATCCTTATCCACATTCGCAAGCTCAGGTATATAATTAGCCACATGACCTTCGTGATTTATTTCGGCTTTCTTAACTAGCTCTTCCAATAACTGCACGGTTATATTTTTTTTCGGTGTTTCACTATGTAAAGAGGGTGACACTTTTTTAGGCTTCATAAAATTCTAACTATTAAATAATTGGGTATTATGCTTAATTTAGCACAAAGGAACAAATGTAAATTTCTCAGGGCTTACGTAAAACGTCGATCGCTTTGTTAAAAATTTATTTTAATTCAGTCACTTAGGTAATCTACACTCCCTCATTAAAATCAATTTTTTCCCTGACCTCGAGGTTTTGCGTAAGTCATTTTTCTAAAAGAGTGGGTAAATACCCGTATCAGGGGCCGGAAGGCTGAAATTCAGGTGGTTCGGAGCTCAAAATGTTGGTTTGGTCACTGCAATAGGTTTAATAGGGCTTTGCCTATATCGGGTTCTCGCATGAGACTTTCGCCTATTAGAAATTTACTTATTCCTGAATGGTAAAGGTTTAAAATGTCTTGTCTTGAGTTTATGCCGCTTTCACTAATAACAATTTTATCGTTGGGTATGTGTTGTTTTAATTCTAAACTGAGATTTAGATCGGTTTTAAATGTATGTAAATTACGATTATTGATTCCAATTAATGGAGTGGGAAGGGCAACCGCTAACTCTACTTCTTGCTGATCGTGGGTTTCAACTAGTACGGCCATTCCTAATTCTTGTGCTAATTGGCAATAATCTTCTAATTGGTGCTTATCTAAAATTGCTGCAATAAGCAGTATGCAATCGGCGCCTAAATGCCGGCTTTCATAAATTTGGTAGGGATCAATAATAAAATCTTTGCGTAAAACAGGTAAATCACAGGCACTTTTAGCGATAGCAAGATTTCCTGGGTGGCCTTGGAAAAATTGTATATCTGTTAATACAGAAAGACAGCTTGCTCCATTTTGAGCATAAGTTTGCGCGATACGGGTTACGTCAAAATCTTCACGAATAATACCTTTACTAGGAGAGGCTTTTTTTATTTCAGTAATAATAGCTACCTTTTCGGTGCGTAAGGGTTCTATGAAATCCTTTAAAGGTCTATTAAGCACTAACGAAGAAAGAGGGGCATTTTTTTTTGCTTCTGCAACTTCTTGTTGTTTAATTTCTGTAATGCGAGAAAGAATACTATTCATTTAACACTCGTTGGAAAAATCACGCAAAGTCTGAAAACGATTAAAAGCTTCACCACCATCAAGAGCTTTTTGGGCAAGCAGGAAAGCTTCTTCAAAACTATGGGTATTAAAACAATAAATCGCCAGGGCGCTATTTAGCAACACTATATCACGTGCTGCTCCTTTTTCACCATTGAGCACTGCTTTTGCTATATTTAAACTTTGGGTAGGAGATTCTACGATAATTTCTTCTAGGGAGGTATGCATACAATCATAGTCTCTAGGGTCAAGCGTCCATTGATTCACTTCACCATTATTCAATTCATAAATAGATGTTTTGTCGGCTATGCTAATTTCGTCTAGGCCATCATGAGAATGAATAACACAGGCCCGTTCACTGCCTAAATGGCCGAGAACTTTTGCAATAGGTTCTTGCCATTTAGAAGAGAATACGCCAATAACTTGCTTTCTAGCTTGAGCAGGGTTAACTAATGGTCCCAATAAATTAAAGAAAGTGCGAACTCCAAGTTCCTGGCGGGCTTTTTTAGCAAAGCGCATGGCAGGATGAAATTGTGGTGCAAATAAAAAAGTAATGCCACAATAATTAATACACTGCTTTAACTGGTCATCTGTCAAATCTAATTTAAAACCTGCTTGTAATAGAAAATCAGCGCTTCCACTGCGACTAGATACCGACAGATTGCCGTGTTTCGCGACTTTTGCGCCACTAGCGGCAACTACAAAACTACTAATAGTAGAAACGTTAAAAGTATTTTTACCATCACCACCTGTACCCACAATGTCAATAAGAGAGGGGCCTAAATCCACACAACGCGCATTGGCTTTCATTACTTTTGCTGCTGCGGCTAGCTCCTCAACTGATTCCCCCTTCATACGCATTAAAGCTAAAAACGCCCCGATTTGTACGTCGGTTAATTTTCCCTCCATACAGGACTGCATCACTGTACTCATTTCGACAGAAGTTAAATTATTTTTAGTGAGTAGTTTTTCAAACACTTCTTTCATATTGATAACTTAAAAAATGCGATAACACGTCCATCCCATGTTCCGTTAATATAGCTTCGGGATGAAATTGTAGCCCAAATACAGGCAGGCTTCGATGGGATATTGCCATAATTGTTTCTTTGGACCAGGCATCAACGCGCAAATCAGGAGGGAGGCTCTGCGGTTCTATGGCTAAAGAATGATAACGGGTTACTTGAAAATGTTGCGGAAGCGTGTGAAATAACCCTTGGTTATTATGCTCTATAGCAGAGGTTTTCCCATGCATGATTTCCTTTGCCGAAACAATGCTGGCGCCAAAAGCTTGGGCAATGGCTTGATGACCCAGGCAAATGCCAAGAATGGGAATTTTTTTATAAAAATGGGTAATTGCAGCTAAAGAAATACCAGCATCATCAGGAGCATTAGGGCCTGGTGAAATAACTAAAGAGTTGGGATTCAAGCTTTCGATTTGCTCAATAGTAATTTGGTCATTTAGATGCACTACTACTTCTTGCTGCAAACAACGAAAATATTGCACGAGGTTGTATGTAAAGGAGTCATAATTATCAATGATTAAAATCATCTATCTATTTAGAGTGTGAACTCTTCTCCTAAATAAACTGCACGTACTTGCTGATTGTTAAGGATTTCTGTAGGAGTACCTTCACAAAGGATTTTTCCCTGGCTAACAATATAGCCACGTTCACAAATATCTAAAGTTTCGCGTACGTTGTGATCAGTAATTAAAACCCCAATATTTTTCTTACATAAATGAGAAATAATATTTTTTATGTCTAATACTGAAATGGGGTCCACTCCCGCAAAAGGCTCGTCTAATAATATAAAAGCAGGTTCAATCGCTAAAGCCCTCGCAATTTCAACCCGCCGGCGCTCTCCCCCTGATAAACTCATGCCCAAATTGCTGTAGAGATGGGTAAGATTGAATTCTTGCAAGAGTTGGTCAAGTCGTTGTTTACGCTGTGTTTTATTCAAATCTTTACGAAGCTCCAGGATGGCCATTATATTGTCAGCCACAGATAATTTTCGAAAGATAGAGGCTTCTTGTGGAAGATATCCAATGCCCAGTCGCGCTCTTTGGTGCATGGCCGTTTTGGTAATATCCTTGTGATTAAAGAGGATTTGGCCCTCGTCGCAAGACTGCAAACCTACAATCATGTAAAAACAGGTAGTTTTGCCCGCGCCATTGGGACCTAGTAAACCGATACATTCGCCTTGGTTTATTTTAATACTGACACCGTTTACTACTGTACGGGTTTTAAAAGATTTTTTTAAATTAAGTGCTACTAATTCATTCATGCTTTTTTCTCAGGATGAAAAATGATTACTGTTCTTTTTTTTCCATCGCTCTCGGTTACAACGTGTTCATGCTCCGTATCATAGATTATTTTAGGGGCAGAAAAAGAATCGGTTCCTTGCTCAACCCGGGCATTGCCTATCAATTCGATAATATGGCGCTCAGGAAAGTATGTTATTTTATCAGCATAAGCATGTAATGGGGGTTTATCTGGTGCGGTTAACGCCCAGTAATGAGCTTGCTCTTTTTTACTTCCCTTGGCAATTGCTTTTATTAATTCGTTTTTTTCATTTGCTTTGGTGATGGCCTCTGCAGCCCGAAGGTGGCTAGAACCTTGGTCAAATTCAACATTCCCTATGTATTTACCATTGTGAGTTTGTTGATTTAAATCGGCAGAATCTGCCCGTAGGTTAATTACTTCATTTTTATCTTCAGGTAAAGCAAAGCAATTACCGCTTAGTAATACTATTATTATTACAAAAAAACAATTAACCTTGTTTTGGAACATAAGTTGCTCGGGCTTCGCTTAATAACTGTATGTGTTTTTCTTCCAAATATGCTTTCATACCTTTTGATTCAACGATGTTCCCCATTTGCTCAAAGAACACTTTGGCATGTGTCCACGCAAGTTTGGTTTTTGGTTGATAAAATAATAATTCGGTTTTTAGGGTACTCTCTGCTGTCTGTTCTGCGCTCTTTTGGTGAATAATGACATCCTTTTCAAAAGTTATTAATTGACCGCCCTCTTTTGAAATGGCCTGTTTTGATTGTACTTCCCAGGCGGGTTTATTAATTTGATTTATTTTAATAAAAGGGGCTGCCAGTAAATGTGTGTTTTCATTTGGAATATGATCCATTTGGGGGGTTTGCAACAAACTGGCGAGTTTTCCCTCCGCATTAAACTGCTTTACTGTTAGATGAGTAGCCGTAGAATCGATAGTATTTGCTAAGGTTTGATTATCTAACGTAATTTGTATGGGAGAGCTGGCAAAATACCAGCCTGAGCAAGCAAGCGCTATTAGTGCGATGAAAATCCAAACTGCTTGTTTGCTGCCGGCGTTCATTGGCTAAAATATCCTGTTAATGCTAAATCCCATTTGTTTTGGGCGTTTAATATAAAATCACAAACTTCCCGAACGGCACCACGGCCGCCTTGTTGTTCTGTGTGCCAAACGGCAAACTCTTTCACTTGATAAACCGCATTTGCCACCGCAATACCTAAACCTACTTGCTGAATAATAGGTAGATCAGGCAGATCATCACCCACATAAGCTATTTCTTCATTTGCAAATCCTAATTTTGCTTTGATTTTGGCAAAAGCTTCTTGCTTATCTACTTGGCCTTTAAAATAATTTTCAATCCCTAATTGCTGCATACGATGCTCAATGACGGCGTTTTTGGAAGTGGTAATGACAGCTACTTCTATCCCTGCAGCCATCAAAAGCTTTAGGCCCATGCCATCTAGCACGTGAAAAGCTTTTAATTCATTACCAAAATTATCAATAAACAAAAGTCCGTCGGTTAAAACGCCGTCTACATCACAAATTAAACATTTAATTTTTTTTGCTTTTTCAATCAACTCTTTCATGGTTTTCCTAGGTTAAATGACCCCGGCTCGTAGTAGATCATGTAAATGCAAGACCCCTTGCGGGAAATTATTTTCATCAATAACGATAAGGGAAGTAATGCAATGTTGCTGCATTAAGCTTAATGCTTCTACAGCCAATAAACCAAAAGAAATAGTGCGACTATTACGTGTCATTACTTCTTTAATTTGCGTGTTATTAATGTCAAGTTCACGGTTGAGCGTTCTTCTTACGTCCCCATCCGTATAAATACCAACCAAATGGCCTTTTTCATTGGTAACGCATGTCATACCTAATTTTTTTGCGGTTACTTCAATGAGTGCTTCACGGATAGTAGCATTTTCACTAACAACAGGTATTTCTTCCCCTTTATGAGCCAGATCATCTACTTTTAATAATAAACGTTTGCCCAGGTTACCTGCAGGGTGAGTGAGAGCAAAGTCATCGGCGCTAAAACCTTTTGCTTGTAATAAGCCAATCGCTAAAGCATCGCCCATGACCAGCGATACAGTAGTGCTCGTAGTTGGTGCAAGGCCTAAAGGGCATGCTTCCTGGCGAATACTCAGGTCAAGATTAACATCAGCTGCTTTGGCTAAAGGCGACGCGGGGTTGCCGGTTAGACTGATTAAAGGAATTTGCATCCTTTTTAACATGGGCAGCAATATTAATAATTCTTGCGTAGTTCCTGAATTGGAAATGGCAAGCACTGCGTCCTGGTTTGTAATCATACCCAAATCCCCGTGGCTTGCTTCCCCGGGGTGCATAAAGAAAGCAGGGCTACCTGTACTTGCGAAAGTGGAAGCAATCTTAGCTCCAATATGTCCAGATTTCCCCATACCGGTTACAACTATTCGCCCTTTGCAAGCCAATAAAAGCCTGCAAGCTTGATCAAAGCGCTGATCAATACGCTGCGTTAATTCAAAAACAGCTTGTGCTTCGGTTTCAATAACAGCAAGACCTAGTTCGCAAAAGTTCATAGGTTATGTAAGTTGAATAAATTTTGCAGATATTAACATAGTATGGGGTGTAGGGTCTAACTATCAAATCAAATGGGGATTGATATCGAATGCTTAAGAGCGACCTTTTGAAAGGTTTGTTGGGTCTTTGCGCCCGCCTGCATAAAAACAAATAACCACCAAATTGACAACGCAAATGCGGCCTCGAGGGGGACAAGAGAAGTAGCCATGACTAATAGCAATTTAGCGTTTCTTGAGTATAATATTGTCTAAATAATTCCGGAATTAAAAGTATGGCTGACAATTTGGTGGAAATCACCAAGCTTTCCTTTGCTCACCAAGATCGATTGATTTTTAATGAAATTGATATTGCAGTAAAACGGGGAAAGATTACTGCTATTATGGGACCTAGTGGTAGCGGCAAAACCACGCTTTTACGATTAATTGGAGCATTATTAACCCCCAATGCGGGCGAGATACGCGTAGATGGGGAAAATATTCACACACTTTCGCGTAAAGCACTCTATGAGGCTCGGCGTAAAATGGGGCTTCTTTTTCAAAATAGTGCTTTATTCACTAACCTGTCTGTTTTTGACAATGTCGCTTTCCCTTTGCGTGAACACACTTCTTTAAGTGAAGCCTTACTTAGAGATATTGTACTTATGAAGTTGGAAGCGGTGGGATTAAGAGGGGCTGCAGATTTAATGCCTGCCCAGTTATCGGGGGGTATGGCTAGAAGAGTGGCATTGGCTAGAAGTATTGTGCTTGATCCCGCTCTTATGATGTATGATGAGCCTTTTACTGGGCAAGATCCCATTTCTTTAGGTGTATTAGTTAAATTAATTAAACGGTTAAATCAATTACTCGAAATCACCAGTATTGTGGTCTCGCATGATGTAAACGAAACCACGTCTATTGCCGACTACATTTATTTAATTGCTGGTGGGAAAGTAATAGGGCAGGGAACGCCTGAAGAACTAATTCACTCTGATAATCCACTCGTAAAACAATTTATGCATGGAGAGGCTGATGGTGTAGTTCCTTTCCATTACCCCGCCCGTTCTTATCAAGAGGAGTTATTAGATGCTTGAGGCAATCGCCAAATTAGGACTGCGTGGCTTAAATTCTTTACAAGGAATTGGAAATTCTGGTGTTTTTTTACTAAAAGTATTGTTAAGAAAACCGGATTTTCGCCGCTTATGGCCAGATTTTCGTTCACAGCTATACTATGTGGGCGTTTTATCCTGTTTAATTATTGTCGTGTCCGCACTTTTTATAGGAATGGTAGTAGGCCTTCAAGGCTTTAATACGCTTAATAAATTTGGTGCCACCACGCAATTAGGTCAGCTACTTGCACTCAGTGTTTCTCGCGAATTGGGGCCTGTAATCAGCGCATTACTATTTGCTGGCAGAGCCGGTTCGGCACTTACCGCTGAAATTGGCCTTATGAAGGCAACGGAGCAACTGGATAGTATGGATATGATGGGTGTCGATCCACTAGGTCGTATCATTTTTCCCCGTTTTTTAGCGGGTATCGTTGCTTTGCCTCTGCTCGCTTTAATTTTTTCCGCTGTTGCTGTTTTCGGAGGATATTTTATTGGAGTAGAGTGGTTAGGAATTGATGGAGGGAGTTTTTGGTCAAACATGCAAGCTTCCGTTGATTTTCGCATGGATGTTTTAAGCGGCATCATAAAAAGTGTTGTTTTTGCATTTTTAGTCTTATGGATTGCTGTTTTCCAAGGTTTTTCATGCAAACCCACCTCGGAAGGCATCAGCCAGGCTACGACTAAAACGGTGGTTTATTCTTCCTTGGCAGTTTTAGGATTTGATTTTCTTTTGACAGCAGTAATGATTGGAGATTGGTAATGAAAAAGCAGCGTTATATAGATATTAGCGTTGGAATGTTTATGCTGCTAGGCTTACTGGCTTTATCAGTTATGGTTTTTAAAGTAAGTGGTTTCTCTGATTTTTCTTCTACGAAAAACAGTTATTCAGTTACGGCGGAGTTTACTGATATAGGAGGGCTAAAGGTACGGGCTCCTGTTACGGTTGCTGGAGTTAAAATTGGCGAAGTAACGAATATTGAATTGCAACCGGGAAGCCTTAATGCCAAGGTAACTATGGCCTTGCGTCCTGATAAGCCCATTCCCTATGAAGATGCTAGTGCTCGCATTCTAACCCAAGGTTTGTTAGGTTCTAATTATATTAGTATTGTCCCGGGTTTTGATGATGACGATGAAGGAAGTAAAGCGCATCCTTATTTGCGTAGCGGGGATGTTATTGCCAAGACCCAGGAAGCAGTGATTCTTGAAAATTTAATTGGTCAACTCTTATTTAATATTAATAAAAAATCATAATTGCAGAAAAGGTGCATCTATATGAAAACATTAAAAACGTTATTACTCACTTTGGCGCTAGGGGTATCAACCATTCTTTGTGCGCAAGATTCTCCGGTCCCTATGCTGGAAAATGTTGCCAATCAAATTATTAATACCTTAAATCAGAACAAGGGAAATTTAAAAAATAACCACGCGATTATTCACCAAGCCGTTACCCGGTATTTATTACCCGTAGTTGACGTAACCGGTATGTCGCGTTCTGTTTTAGGAAGACAAGCATGGAACCAGGCTACCAGTGCTCAAAAGAAAGAATTTACACAAGAATTTACCAAACTGGTTATACGAACGTATTCGACTCCCTTGGCGGAGTATTCTGATGAAAAAGTAAAATTTCTTCCTTTACGTGGTGCAACCAATGGGAAGTTTATTCGAGTAAATAGCGTAATTAGCCGCAGCAACGGTCAAAATATTCCTTTAAGCTATAGCCTGGTTTCTAAGAATGGCCAATGGAAAATTTATGATTTAAGCGTTGAAGGGGTCAGCTTGTTACAAAGTTTCCGATCGCAATTTGGTCAAATCCTGCAAAATTCAAGCATGGACGAGCTGATTAATCAAATGCGTAAAAAGGCTGCATAATGGAAATTCAATTTACCCCTGCTGCTGAGTTAACGTTTGATACGGTACAGCAGGACGCGGTCCGTTTGCAAAAATTGGCCAGGGCGCAGGATAATGCCACCATTTTTTGTAATTTAACCAATGTTAATCATTGTGATAGTGCGGGTCTTGCTTTTTTAATTGAAGCAAAACGCATCTGTAAAACTTTCAAAAAAGATTTACGAATTGAAGGCGCTTCTGCTGCTATTCATGCTTTAGCAGAATTTTGTGGTGTGGGGTGGATTTTAGAATCGCCAGTAAAGGCTGTTGAGATAAAAAATGATAAGCAATGAAGAAATAGAACAAAAATTGTTAGCCCTTGAAAATGTGGATTATGTCAAAGTGAAAGGGGACGGTTACCATTTTCAATTAGTCATTGTTTCTGACGTCTTTAACGGAAAGTCGAAAGTAGCCAGGCAACAATGGGTCTATTCACAATTAAAAGATGATATTATCGGGGGTAGCTTGCATGCTATTTCAATGCAAACACTGACCAATGAAGAATGGGAGAAGCAACATGGATAAATTAATCATCAATGGCGGGAAGCCCCTTCAAGGTGATGTAACTATCTCAGGTGCAAAAAATTCAGCGTTACCTATTATGGCAGCCACCATCCTCGCCAGCGATAATGTCACTGTTGCCAATGTCCCTCATCTTCGTGATATTACCACGATGATGGAGCTATTAGGCCAGCTAGGGGCTCAATTAGTTCTTGATGAAAAAATGAATGTCCAGGTAGACGCAAGCCATATTAATGATTTTACTGCTCCTTATGAATTAGTAAAAACCATGCGTGCTTCGATATTGGTTTTAGGTCCGCTTCTTTCTCGTTTTGGGCAAGCAGACGTTTCCTTGCCGGGTGGCTGTGCGATTGGTACCCGTCCCGTCGATTTGCACTTAAAAGCATTTAAAGCGATGGGGGCTGACATTTCTGTAAAAAATGGGTTTATCAAAGCACGTTGTAAAAATGGCCGTTTACAAGGAAAAACCCTGGTGTTTGATACTGTCACTGTAGGTGGAACAGAAAACGTATTAATGGCTGCTTGTTTAGCTGAAGGTAAAACAGTAATTAAAAACGCTGCTCGTGAACCAGAGGTAGTTGACCTGGCTAATTTTTTGATTCAAATGGGTGCAAAAATCCATGGTGCGGGAACCCATACCATTGAAATCGAAGGCGTGGATTCTTTGGGCGGGGGTTCGTATTCAGTAATGCCCGATCGTATTGAAGCAGGCACTTATTTGACTTCTGGGGCTGTGACCCGAGGCAATGTAACCGTGCGTAAAGTAAAGCCAGATAACTTGTTATCGATGCTTTGTAAATTTGAAGAAGCTGGAGCGGCCATCACTATTGGCGAAGATTGGGTAAATTTAAATATGCATGGGGAAAGACCAAGTGCCGTAAACATTTCTACAGCACCTTATCCAGGGTTTCCAACGGATATGCAAGCGCAATTTATGGTATTAAATACTGTTGCCCAAGGCTCGGCATCTATTGTAGAAACTATTTTTGAAAACCGTTTTATGCATGTGCAAGAGCTACAACGAATGGGAGCGCAAATTCGTTTACATGGAAATACCGCCATGGTTAATGGAATTGAGAAACTGACAGGAGCGCCGGTTATGGCCACTGATCTACGTGCTTCTGCAAGCTTGATCCTGGCTGGATTGGTGGCTGAGGGAGAGACGCGAGTAGAGCGGATTTATCATGTCGATAGGGGATATGAGCGTATTGAAGAAAAGTTTTCTATTTTGGGCGCTGATATTAAACGGTGTTCTGGAAGGTGATTAAAAGAGAGGACTTAAATCATTATCTGCAAGACTATTTAAGTTGTGACTTATTTTCTGATTACGCACCGAATGGTTTGCAGATTGAAGGCAAAGAAAATATTGAGCATATTTGTACAGCGGTAACTGCATCGGCAGATGTAATTCAGTCCGCAGTAGCTTTACAGGCAGATGCTTTATTGGTTCACCATGGATATTTTTGGCGTGGTGAGAACCCGGTCATTACAGGCATAAAAAAGAATCGTATTAGTCAGCTTTTAAATAATAATATTAATTTATTTGCTTACCACTTGCCTCTGGATTGTCATCTTGATGTAGGGAATAACGCTTGTCTTGCTGAACTTTTTGAAGTGGAAGCGATCAATAAATATTCAGTAGGAAAAACTAAAAATTTGCTTTGGGCGGGGGAACTGATTAAGTCGATGACCCCGGATGAATTTTCCTTTTTTTTACAAGAAAAATTAAAAAGACAACCTTTACATATTCCTGTTAGTAAAGAAAAAATTTCCACAATTGCATGGTGCTCGGGAGGGGCGCAGGATTTTATAAAAGATGCTGCCGCTTTAGGTGTCGACGCTTATATCAGTGGTGAGATTTCTGAAAGAACCTACTATGAAGCAATTGAAATGGATATTCATTATTACGCGTGTGGTCATTATGCCACAGAGCGCTATGGAATTCAGGCTTTAGGACATCATCTGGGTGCTAAATTTGAATTACGACATAATTTTATAGAAAGCGAAAATCCGGTTTAAGTGGAATGGATTCAATAAAAAAATTCTATTTATTGTTGCGAGTGTCACATTGGACAAAAGCAATTTTTGTTCTCCTGGGAGTTATTTATTCTAATCAATCTTTTTTTTGGCCGCGGGCTATAGTCGCTGCCCTGGCATTTAATTTAATTGCCAGTGCTGTATATATTTATAATGATTTAAAAGACATTGCTGAAGATCAGTTACATCCCCGTAAAAATAAACGTCCCTTAGCAAGCGGTTTAGTTTCCATTCCTTTTGCCGTAGGAAGTTTTTTCTTTCTTTTAATCGTAGGAATGGGCCTGGCATTTTTAGTTTCATTTAAAATGGTAGGTATATTGGCAATCTATTTACTTATAAATTTTGCTTATAACTATTTTCTTAGAAATGTGCCGGTTCTAGATGTTTTGTGTATAGCGAGCGGTTTTATGTTGCGTATTCTTGCGGGCACCATTGGCATCGGCTTGCCCATTACCTGGTGGTTGACACTTACCGCTACTTTATTAAGCTTATTTATTGCTTTAAGCAAACGACGTTTAGAATTACAGCTTTTGAAAGTCAATGAAAGGCGAGCTGTGTTAAAAAAATACCATCCGCGTCTTTTAAATTTTCTGTTATTTAGCACTGGCTATTTATGTTTATTTGGGTACGTATTTTATATTTACTTTGTTCGTAATTGGTCTTTTTATTTTATATTGACTATCCCATTCGCAGCTTTTGGTTTGTACCGTTTTACCAAACTGACAAGCAAAGATCGCAAAAAAGATGATCCCATTGCCTTGTTTTTTTCGGATTATTTATCGGTATTTAATTTTATTTGTTTCTTTGTTCTTACTTTCCTGGCCCTTATTCAATGATAAAAGACAGGCTAACTTTTAAAAAAATTAGTATCGCCGCGTTCTTATGCTTTCTGTTTATATACTTGTTTGTTTTACAACTTATCGCTATATGGCCGTTTACCGTTGATGATATGTATATTCCTTTGCGGTATGCCCGTAATTGGAGTGAAGGTTATGGATTGGTTTGGAATATAAACGAGCCACCGGTGGAAGGCTACACAAGTTTTATATTTTTAGCATTAGGTAAGTTTGCCATTCAGATGGGATTAAACCCTGTTTTTGTCTTAAAAATAGCGGGAGCTGTTGGACTTTTCATTACGTTTATTGGAATTTATCTTATTTCACGTCTGTGGTTTACCCCGCTCATAGCCCTTATCCCGTCTTTTTGGATGTTGTTTTATAAAGGGCAAATTATTTGGAGCGTTAGTGGGTTTGAAACGACGGTGTATCAGTCGATTTTTTGTTTTAGTGTTTATTTTATTTTAAAAGGTCTCGGGCATTTGGCTTATCCGCAGAAAAGAGGGCCTTTAGTAAAAGTTTATTGGATTATGGCCGGCATTTTACTCGGCCTAGGCGCTATGACTAGACCAGAAATGCCTGGTTTTGTAGCGTTATTCCTTGTTTTGATGTGGATGGACAAGCCACGCACAGCACCTGTTTTTTACCGTAATTTACTGTATTTTATTGCTAGCTTTATTTTTATATTTGCTCCTTATTTTATTTGGAGATGGACTTATTTCGGTCATTTATTCCCTAACTCCGTATCCTGTAAAGGGTTATCAAGTTTTACTGAGTTGTCCCTTGATAAGGACTATCTGATTTTAATCTACCCTTTATTTCTATTAATTTTCCCCGCGATAGTGCAAGAAATCAAAAACCACAGCCGAAAGCATTATTTTCTTTGGATACCAAGTGTTGTTTACGGTGTTTTATTAATAGGTGCCGATCCAATAGTCGCTTTCTATACGCGACTTTTTCTACCTGTATACATATTGCTGCTACCTTTAGTATTACTCGGAATTCGTTTTTATTTTCGCCGCTATTTGGCAAGTTATGAAAAAACTTCTTTTATCTGGTTGGCCAGTGTTCTGCTAGCTTTATTTTTTATTCCTGGCATGAAACTAAATGAATACCGATTTTTTACTATAGATCCGCAAAAAGGGGAAAATCTTCGCTTACAAGTTGTGGATTGGTTAAATAATAATGTAGAGAAAAACGCAACGGTAGTTCTTGGAGATACAGGTTTAATCCCCTATAAAAGCTCTCTAAAAATTATTGATTCCTACTGTTTAAATAACCTCACGATGGGAATGGATAGATCGGCTCAAAGAATAGAAAATTTCTGTAAAAAAACGCTGAAAGAATCGCCCCAGATTATTATTTTAACGTCACTACGTGAAAAACAGACCACTTATGCCCCTGCAGATGCGTGTATACAACCGTTTTTATTAAAAGATGATAAGTACCAACTTGTGAAAACTTTTAGTACCCATGAAGGTAGCGGATACACTTATGAAGTATTCAAACGCATGAAGTAGACTAACTACTTTTATAGGTTGGTGCCAAAGGGTAGCAAAGTAAAAATAGCGCTGGTTGGGCCTGTCGGCTCAACCAGCGTAGGCAAGAATTACACTTAAAACAGGCATTAAGTCCAAGCGCTATCTTAAGGAATTTCTAACTGGAGTTCTTTATGCATTTCATCGGCGTGGGCGTCGCTTATGAGGGTGCTTAGTTTTTCGGCCAATTCAGTGGCATGGGGATCAAATTGTTGAACCTCCGGGCCAAAATTTCTAAAGTTAACTTTACCGGTATTTACGTCATAAACTGCTCCTACCATCCCGATTTCGTCATTTTCGGTCATTTCACGAAGAATGGTACTTTTTTTGTAAATATCGTGTAGGGTATGACCTACATTTAATTTAATAACTTTATTTACAAAAGGGGTATTTTGGCTATTGCGATTTACCTCGGTTTCTTTTTCTGCGGCGATTGCAGGTTTTATTTTCGCTAACAATTGCGTAATGTGGCCTTTTTCTACATCATCACAAGCTGCTTGAATAGCTCCGCAGTGCGTATGCCCCAAAACAACAATGAGTTTTGCACCTACTACACTACAAGCGTATTCAATACTAGCTAATACATCATCATTTACCACATTACCGCCGACACGTACGCAGAATAAATCGCCGAAAGTCATGTCAAAGATAGTTTCTACAGGAACGCGGGAATCAATACATGCGAGCACTACAGCAATAGGGTGTTGCGTGGAAGCTGTATGTTTAATATCAATTTTTAAGCTGCGGTGAATACGTCTATCTTTAAGAAATCGATGGTTTCCTTCACGTAAAATATTCAAAACCCGGGAGGGTTGGAGATTAGCTTGCACGTCATAAGTGGTAACGGTAATAAAATCAATATAATTGTGAATATTATAATAATCTTTAAAACCCATAAGGTTTAAAGAAATTTGCTTAAGAGGCGCCTGTTCACTTTGAAACTCTTTAATAAGTTCTACTATTTCTTTGTCAATAAAATCTGAATAACGTGCGTCGATAATTAATTGCGAATTCTTGGGGATAGAGTCTAATTCGGCAACCAATGAAGCTTTATTTAAAAAGGTAGTTTGCTGAGGCAGAATCAAACGATTAGTTATTCCATTGGGGTATATTTCTTTAATAATATCAATGCGCACTTGACTATGTGCTTTGAAAATAAAAAATAAGCTAACGATTAATCCGATAAGAATGCCGACCAATAAGTTTAAAGCAACAATACTGATTAATGTAGCAATAAAAGGAATAAACCTGTCCCAACCTTGTTTGTAAATTTGGGTATAAATTGCTGGCTTGGTTAATTTGTAACCAGTATAAATTAAAATAGCTGCTAAAGAGCACAATGGAATGCGATTAAGCATGTCTGGTAATAACATTACCGCTAATAAGATAAATATGCCATGCAATATAGTAGACATTTTTGTTTTAGAACCCGCCTGGATATTAACCGAAGTTCTTACTACTACGGAGGTTACGGGAATCCCGCCAATTAGCCCCGCTACCATATTACCGATCCCTTGCGCAAATAGTTCCCTGTCTTTGGAAGTGTAACGTCTTTTACGATCCAGCTTTTCCCCTGCTTTAACGTTTAATAAGGTTTCCAAAGAAGCAACAATTGCGATAACCAGGGCGTAAAAATATACTTTAGGATTAGACCAGGCTGACCAATTAGGTAATTGCATTTGGGCAAAGAAATCGATCATGCGTTCTTGTTTGGGGATATTTACTAATTGGGGGCTATGCTGGGCTAGATACGAATCATAGAATAAAAATAATTCATTCAATAAGATACCAAGTATTACTACCACTATGGGACCAGGAATAGCTTTTAACCATGTAATCCGTGTTTTATCAAAAAAGATTAATAATGCAAATGAGGTTAACGAAATGAGCACAGCACCACTATTAATATGGAAAGAAAGCTCATATAAAGGTTTTAAACTAAAGCCCTCGGTTGTGTCTAATAAGTGGCCTTTAAGCTCAGTTAAATCAGAGGAAAGGGTAAATGCCAAAGGAAGTTGTTTAAGTATTAATAATATACCGATTGCACATAATAACCCTTGGATAACGTTGGAAGGAATATAATCAGCAATAAATCCAGCACGTAATGTGCCCATAAGGATTTGCAGTAAGCCGGCTATGGCAACGGCCAGAAGAAAAATTTGAAAATCACCGAGCTGTGTAATAGCACCTAAAACAACAGCAGCCATTCCTGCGGCGGGGCCACTTACACTTACTTGTGAGCCACTAAGAGAGCCAATAATTATGCCGCCGATTATTCCACTTAAAATACCCGAGAAAAGAGGGGCACCAGAGGCTAAGGCAATACCTAAACACAGAGGGATGGCGACTAGGAAAACTACTATAGCGGCAATAAAATCAAATTTAAAACTTCGCTTTCTATAAACGCGTAGTTTACGCAAATTTGTGAGTATGGATTCGGTCATTGTTCTAAGCTACTTGTTAAACACCACGACATCTTAACGTATTGTAAAGAATTTGTTAAGAAGCTAATGCTATTTTTTAACAAAAAATGTGCATATTTTGATGGTTTTGTCCGCGCAGCGACCGTAAAGAAGCGGAAATAGGGTTTATCCGCGCGAAAATTGTAAAGAAGCAGGATTGATAGTTGGTAGTGCGCTTATCAAAAAATTCCTACTTCTTGACTGTCTGCATCTAGAGAGTTTTCTACTCCATCACAGTCCGCATCTAAAAAGATTTCCGCTCCCTTACGATCGTGGCTCGGTAGCTCATTCTCTAAGGTTCTAAATGGCCAAAAATTTTGATCCATTAATTGACTTGGTTTAATGCTTTGCAGGGCATGTAGTATGTTACTCGGCACCTTAGGGTTTTCTTCTGCCAGCATATCAATCCATTTACCTACTTTTTTTCGGGCTAAATTTTCTTGTGAACCGCATAAGTTGCAAGGAATAATGGGGAAATTCAATTCTTTGGCATAATCGATAATGTCTTTTTCTTGTACATAACACATAGGACGAATAACTATATGTTTTTTATTGTCACTTAATAATTTTGGAGGCATTGAACGTATGTCGCCATTATATAAAATGGACATCATTAAAGTACGAATAAGATCGTCACGGTGGTGCCCCAGTGCAATTTTGGTAAACCCCTGTTCTTCTGCATAGCGATAAATAATACCCCTACGTAAACGTGAACACAGCGAACAATACGTTTTCCCTTCGGGAACTTTTTCTTTGACAATGGAGTAGGTATCGCGGGTTAAAACGATATGAGGGATTTTCCTTTCTTCTAACCACGCTTTTAATTGCTGGTCATTCCATCCCGGCTGGGCCTGGTCGAGTGTAAAGGAAAATAATTCAAATTTATTATTGGAGCGTTTACGCAATAAATTTAATAAGGTTAAAAGGGTGAAGGAATCTTTACCGCCGGATAAACAAACCATTACCCGATCGCCTTTTTGGATCATATTAAAATCAGCAATCGCTTTACCTGTATAATGTAAAAGCTTTTTTTCAATAGTTGAAAAAGACTCCATAACCACTCTACCTACCAACAAATAAAAAAGGGAAATTATAGCATAACTTTATTATACCAAAGTAGGTTGGTGCCGAAGGCCCAACAAGAATCCTCAAAAGGAATGTTGGGCCTTCGGCACCAACCTACATAATATGTACTTTTAATCAAACCCGGCATTTTGTTATCATGCCTGAAATTAAAAAAAAGGTTATGTATGTCATTGCGAAAGAAAATTGCCCAAATGCTGATTATGGGATTCCCCGGGTATGAATTAAGAGAAGATCAGCCTGTATTCAATTGGCTTAAAGAAGGCATTGGTGGTGTTTTACTTTTTGATAAAGATTTACAAACAAATACATTGGGTAAAAATATAAAAGATATAGAGCAAATAAAAGTACTTACTCGTGATTTACGTGAAGCTGCGGATTCGGTCTTGCCTCTTTTCATTGCTATTGATTACGAGGGGGGGAAGGTGGATCGATTAGCGAGAGTAGCGGGATGTCCACCCACAATAAAACCCTCGGAGCAAGCTTTACTTTCTGAAGAAGATTTATTTACAGAGGCCAGAAAAATGGCTGCCACCATAAAAGCGTTGGGTTTTAATTTAAACTTTACCCCGGTTGTAGACTTAAACCTTAACGAGCAAGAAGGAATTATTGGATCGATGGGGCGAAGCTTTTCCGCCGATCCTAAAAAAGTCGATCGTTGCTCGCAAATTGTGGTGCAGGCTTTTAAAGAAGAAGGCATTGCCACGTCATACAAGCATTTTCCCGGGCATGGCAGTGCAACAGGGGATACCCATGAAGGTTTTGTCGATGTGACAACTACATACAATGAATTGGAAATAGAACCTTACTATGCACTTGCGCAATCAGATGCTCCAACTATGGTTATGACGGCACATGTAATAAATAAAAAATTAGACAGTTCGGGTTTGCCAGCGACTTTATCTAAAACCATACTGACCGATTTATTACGTGAAAAAATAGGGTTTGAAGGGGTAATAATAAGCGACGATTTACAAATGCATGCAATTAGCCAACATTACTCTTTAGAAGAGAGTTTAGCGCTAACTATTAATGCGGGCGCTAACATGCTTATTTTTGGCAACCAGTTAGGGCAGAACTCAGCAATTGAAATAATCAACACGATTGAGTCCTTGGTTGCGCGTGGGATTATTTCACAAGATAAAATTGACGATTCGTATTCTCGTATTTCGCAACTAAAATCTTTTCTACCAAAAATAAAGCATCGGGAAAGCGAAAGAGTCCTTGGTATTTAGTTGCCGTTGTGTTAAAATATGCTCGTTTAGTATAAATTTAATTCATTTGGTGATTATGAAAATTTTAATGAACGCACATCCTGCCACCTATTTCTCCTCTTCAATTTGTTGTTGCTGTTGTTAATCAATTATTTATTCACTTCTTATTACCAACTAATTAAAGGTTATTACCATGTGCGCACCATCTAAGAAGACGAGAAAAAATTTTTTTAATAACACGCCTTTGCTTTATGGAATCATGATTGCTTTAGGAGTAATCAGTGGTTTATCCGACATATCTTTATTAAAAACAGTCGGGTTATTCATAGCCGATGTTTTTATTAAAATATTCAAATGCATCAGTTTGCCCATCATAGCTCTTTCTATAATTGTAACGTTATCAGGCTACCGTTCTGATGGAATGATGCGTACAATTTGGCGAAGAACCATGACGTACACCTTGGGGACTACGCTTGTTGCAGCGGGAATTAGTTGCCTTTTATACATTATTATTCATCCTGGCATGGTGGGTATAGTCACCGAGTTTAAACAGCAAGGTAACCAAATAAATTATTTGCAACACATTGCAGGTCTTATCCCCTCTTCTTTATTTACTCCTTTTATTGAACAGCAGGTCTTAAGTGTTTTATTAGTGAGTATTGTCGTGGGGATTGCTATTCGCTTTATTCCTGATGATGATGCCAGACAAACAATCACTCACTTTTTTCGCGGTGCGCATGGCCTTTTTATGGTGATTACCAAATGGGTGATTGCGATAATCCCTATAGGTTTATATGGATTTATAACCAGTACTTTTGTGCAGTTAAAAAGCGGTGCAGCAATTCAGGGAATTGGCGAATACTTATTAATTATCGTATTAGCCAATTTGGTACAAGGATTTATTGTGTTACCACTTTGGTTAAAGTTTCAAGGAATAAAACCGTTCCAGACCATGAAAGGAATGCTGCCGGCACTATCACTGGCTTTTTTCTCTAAATCTTCCGTTGGCACCTTACCTGTTACTATGGAAACGGTAGAAAAAAATCTAAATGTAAAACCCCATTTAAGCCGTTTCATATTACCACTTTGCACCAGTATTAATATGAATGGTTGTGCTGCGTTTATCTTTGCCACTGTTATTTATTTAATGCAAAACCATGGTATTCATGTTTCCTTAGGTTCCATGTTTTTATGGATCATAGTGGCTACCGTCGCGGCCATAGGAAATGCCGGAGTGCCCATGGGTTGTTTCTTTTTAAGTGCCAGCCTTTTGGCAAGTATGAATGTGCCGATTACTTTGATGGGTATTATTTTACCTTTTTATAGCTTAATCGACATGTTAGAAACTTCACTAAATGTTTGGTCGGATGCCTGTGTAGTGAAGGTTGTGGATACTAAGGCGCAAAAAGAGGCTTTGGCAGAAGCAGAAAAAAACACCGATGGGCGATTAGTTGAAATTGCGTAGATGACGCTTGGACACTCCGCCCGTATGAGGTGACGCTCCCTCAGCCTGTCGGTGCCAACCTACAGTAAGGTTTCAGCGATTTTATAGTATATTTCGCTTAATGTTTCTAAATCATTCAAAGAGACACATTCATTTACTTGGTGGATCGTGGCATTTATGGGCCCCAGTTCAATTACTTCTACTCCGTAAGGAGCTATAAAACGCCCGTCAGAGGTGCCGCCTGTCGTTGAAAGCTCGGGGTCTTGGGTGGTTATGCTTTTTATAGCTTGAATACTGCTTTCTAATAACTTCCCTTTTTCAGTTAAAAAAGGTTTACCGCTTAAACGCCATTCAAAGACAGCGTTGAGCTCATTTCTTTTGAAGTAATGCTCTATTTCTTGCTTTAACGTTTCATGGTCTTGCTCAGTGGAATAACGAATATTAAGGAGTAAGGAGAGCTCTCCTGGGATAACATTGGTGCCCATACCGCCTGATTGAATTGTGGTAATCTGTAAGGAAGTAGGGGGGAAATAGTCATTACCTTGGTCCCATTGCCGTTGGGTTAACTCATTTAATGTTGGAAGAATGTTATGAATAGGGTTTTCGGCAAGATGGGGATAAGCCACATGCCCTTGTTTACCGATAAGTGTAATTTTTCCATTTAATGAGCCGCGCCTTCCTACTTTGATAACATCACCTATCTTTTTAGTACTAGAAGGCTCGCCGACAATACAATAATCAATTTTTATTCCTAGTTTTTCCAATTCTGACATCACATATGGTGTACCCAGATCATAGTGATCGCCTTCCTCCCCACTAGTAATTAAAAAGCCCAGGCTACCGTTAAAGTGGGAAGAGTATTTGACAAATTTTGCAGCTGCAACCATCATCGCAGCCAAGCTGCCTTTCATATCTGCAGTGCCGCGCCCATAAAGGAGACCGTCTTTCTTGGTTAGCAGAAAAGGAGGTGTTGCCCATTTTTTTTTATCTCCTACGGGCACTACATCCGTATGGCCCGCAAAAACTAGTAGCGGTTGTTGGTTTCCAATTTGAGCAAAAAAATTATTGACCGGGAAACTATTAAAATGCCTGCATTGAAACCCTATTTTTTCTAAATAAGAAATCATAAAGTTTTGACAGTTATCATCTTCAGGAGTGATTGATTTAAAAGAAACGAGCTTGGCAAGTAATTCTTTCAGCTCGCTCATGATTGAGTATCTCTAAGGAGCTCATTAATACTTACTTTCGCACGTGTTTTTTCATCGACTTGTTTTACAATAACGGCACAATAAAGGCTGTGGCTACCATCTTTACTAGGTAAATTTCCCGAAACCACCACCGAACCCGCCGGTACTCTGCCGTAGGTAATTTCTCCGGTCTCACGATTGTATATTTTTGTGCTTTGGCCAATAAATACGCCCATGGAAATTACTGATCCTTGTTCGACAATGACACCTTCGACAATTTCTGAGCGGGCACCAATAAAGCAATTGTCTTCAATAATAGTGGGGTTCGCTTGCAATGGTTCCAGGACGCCGCCAATACCCACTCCACCGGATAAATGTACATTTTTTCCGATTTGAGCACAGGAGCCAACCGTCGCCCAAGTATCTACCATGACCCCTTCATCAATATAAGCGCCAATGTTTACATAAGAAGGCATTAAAACAGTATTTTTAGCTATAAAGGCGCCTCGCCTTGCAATTGCATGAGGAACGACTCGTACGCCCATTTGTTCAAACGTAGCCGCATCCAAATGCTCAAATTTTAATGGAACTTTGTCATAGAATTGAGCAAAACCGCTATTAATAAGGGTATTGGGAAAAATCTTAAAGGATAAAAGGACCGCTTTTTTAATCCATTGGTGTACTACCCAACCGTCTGACATTTTTTCAGCGACCCGGATTTTTCCATTATCTAATAAATGTCTCACTTCCTCTATAGAGTGCGTTAAGTCTTTGGGTGCATTTTCGGGATTCAGGTGGGTTCTTTGCTCAAAATATTGCTCAATGATGGTTTGTAATGAAGACATGTTTAGCCCTGGGTAAAAAATTTAAGTATAACTGGCAGATTAGAAAAAGAAATAGCAGAATCTTGGCAGGAGCTTTACATATTGGAGAGACAACACTAAATTTTGTTTCCCCGCGCGTGTCGCGGGGAACAACGATTACAGTTGCATGCCATCAATAAGACGTGACACTGCCTCTTCAGAAGCACGGGCTGGCATTGGATACATGCCAAATAATCTTCGGCCTTCATACCCAGGTAAAGGGAATGTCTCGGTTCTTGCCCTTATTGCCATTTGAGCTCTAGCTAACGCCGCAGAGGAGGGTTCTGGCGGTCTTAGTTGGCTTAATATAGTTTTTTCTTCCACTTCAAATGCTTGTAAAGCTGCTAACTGCTCATCCGTGGGTAGTTTAAAAATTGCAGAAAGGGCGTTACTTCTTTCTTTAAGATTATATGTGCTCACGCGATCATGGGTGACAACAAAGTTGGTCATTTACAACTCCAGGTTTATGACGATTAAAAAAGTGGCATTTTATTTAAAAAAATGATGCAGTCAAGAAATAATCGGCACTATGATCAAAATAAGATCATAAAAAGCATAGTATTAAACCAATTTTGTAAACAACTTAACAAAGAGTATACTCCGCTATTTAATTGAGAAAATTATATAATGCAGGTATTGATAACCGGTTGCGCCGGGTTTATTGGATTTCATTTGGCTAAACTTTTATTAGAGAATGGAAATGAAGTGGTTGGTATTGATAATCTCAATGATTATTATGATGTGAAGCTAAAGGAGGCCAGATTACAATTATTAAAAAAATATCCTCATTTCACTTTTTACCAGCAAGATATTTGCACTTTATCCGCGGTATCGACAATTTTTAACACCCATCTTCCTACCCATGTAGTGAATTTGGCAGCCCAAGCGGGCGTCCGTTACTCTTTAGTCAACCCTCATGCCTATGTGCAATCTAATATTGTGGGTTTTACCAATATTGTCGAAAACTGCCGCCATCATCAAGTCAAACATTTAGTTTATGCTTCCACCAGCTCCGTATATGGTGCGAATGCCTCTTTGCCCTATAAAGAAAGTGACAATACCAACCATCCTCTAACCATTTATGCCGCCAGTAAAAAAGCAAATGAGCTTATTGCCCATTCGTATTCGCACCTCTACCAGCTACCGACTACCGGCCTTCGTTTTTTTACCGTCTATGGGCCTTGGGGTCGGCCAGATATGGCTTTCTTTTCTTTTACTAAAGATATTTTAGAAGGGAACCCGATTAAAATATTTAATAATGGACAAATGCAACGTGATTTTACTTACATTGATGACATTGTTGTAGGTATCTCAACCGCCCTAACCAAAATACCGCAGCCTACTAATGACTGGTTGGCAGAAACTCCGAATCCAGCGTTTAGTAACGCCCCGTATCAAGTTTTTAATATAGGTTGCGGCCAACCCGTAGCATTAATGGATTACATAGAAGCCATAGAAGATGCCCTGGGTAAAAAAGCAATTAAAGAATTCTACCCAATGCAAAAAGGAGACGTTCTAAGCACACATGCGGATACTCTGCGCTTGCAAGAATATTTAGGCTATAAACCAAGCATACCAGTTAGGGAAGGGGTGCGAAATTTTGTAAATTGGTACAAAGAATTTTATGGAGCTTAGTTTCATTTAAAAACCAAAACCTTGATGCAGCAAAGCGTAATTAAGGTTTGGTTTTTCAATCATATTCTTTGTATTTCTTTCGTTACGCTTGGTTGCATTAAAAGCCATCATCAATATTTAGTATTTAATGCGTACTCCAAATCTTTTTTTAAATCTTCTATATGTTCAATCCCTACTGATAAGCGCACAAAACCATCTTCAATGCCTAATTTCTTTCTATTTTCTGGTGGAATCGAGGCATGCGTCATGATGGCAGGGTGCTCTATTAAGCTTTCTACACCCCCTAAACTTTCAGCAAGAGTGAAAATTTCGCAGCGGGACAAGAAGCGCTTGGTCTGTTCCAAGTCTCCATCAATTACCATAGAGATCATGCCACCAAAGGCGTGCATTTGAGCTTTTGCCAAGTTGTATTGGGAGTGGGAGTGAAGACCTGGGTAAATGACTTTGCGTATTTTTGGATGTTTTTCTAACCATTCTGCCAGAACTTGCGCATTTTCACAGTGTCTTTCCATGCGTAGAGACAGGGTTTTTAGGCTACGTAAAACGAGAAAGCTATCAAAAGGTCCTGCTACCCCTCCACATGCATTTTGCAAAAAGCTCATTTTTTCTGCTAATTCCGCATTGTCTCCCACTACAACTATCCCACTGACCACATCGGAATGGCCGTTTAAATACTTGGTAGCCGAGTGCACGACCATGTCAAAGCCAAGCTCTAGGGGACGTTGAATCCAGGGAGTAGCGAAAGTATTGTCTGCTACTGCAATGAGTTTATGCTTTTTACCGATCTCAGCTATTTTGCGCAAATCAGCAAGTTTTAGCATAGGATTAGAAGGGGTCTCCACCCATAGTAAGCGTGTTTGTGAAGTAATGGCGTTTTCAATATTTTCAATTTGTGTCATATCTACAAAAGAGAAAGACAAATCACTTGTTCTGGTTTTGACTTTATCAAAGAGCCGGAATGAGCCTCCGTAAATATCGTCCATCACAATGGCATGATCTTTGGCATTTAATAAGTTGATTACACAATCAATAGCTGCCATTCCCGATGCAAAAGCAAAACCATATTGACCGGATTCTAAACTCGCTACACACTGTTCATAGGCTTTTCTTGTGGGATTGTGGGTTCTTGAGTATTCATAACCTTGATGTATGCCTGGTGAAGATTGTTTATAAGTGGATGTAGCATAAATAGGAGTCATAACTGCACCCGTACCAGGATCGGGCTCTTGTCCTGCGTGGATGGCGCGAGTGTCAAAATGTAAAGCGTCCATTATTACTCCTGAAATAAAGTTATATAAAAAATCCGCTCATACTATTAAAAAGATTCTAGAGAGATACAGATGCGGAGGCAAGAAATCATTTAAAAACTGATGCTGTTAATGATGGGGTTTATTTGCCAATTGAAATCCAATGCCTGGAAGGTACTTATGGAGAATAACTTATCTGCTACGTGTGTTTCTATATAAAGTATAATTCTAATTGAACTAATTAATATTTGGATTAGGATTACAAACTATAAACTATATTGGTGGTTTTGTTCATTTTATATATTCGGCGATTGGACATTTACCCGAGATAGAACAATAAGGAAAAGATGTGTATAGTGAAATAAAAGCATTTCTATTAAAGCCCCTTGTTCCCTTATTACTCAGTATAATTTTTATTCTGTGGACAATTGTTCAAGTTATACATACCTCCATAAACATTAGAAATAATGAAGACATGATTGTAAGCAGACCCCAGGTAGCTATTATTAAGACTAAACCAGTTATACCTTCGATTAAAAGGCCGCTTTTTGGAGATTATGTACCAGAGAATTTAAACGAAACCACGGTCAAAGAATCCATGCTTAATTTACACGTCGTGGGGGTTCTTTTTTCAAAAAAAGAAGAAGATTCTCAAGTTATTATACGCACTGCAAGTGGCGAAGAGCACACTTATAAAATAGGGGATACGTTACCCGGAAGTGTTATCATTAAACGGATTACCCCGGAAGGTGTATTACTGGGTAGGGAAGGTGGTTTAGAAAGTTTGAGCTTACCTAAAAACCCATTAAACTTTCAGCCACAAGCGAAGCCATTAGAAGAGGATAAACTTTGAAAAAAATTATTTTATTTTTAATGGCACTTGCTATCGTAAGTTCGTGTTCTTACCGGAATTTTACCGACGGAATACGCAGCTTCAAAGTCCAAAACTACCGGCAAGCTTTTATTTTACTAAAACCCGAAGCTGAAAAAGGGCAGCCTGACGCACAATATGCAGTAGGGTATATGTATTACTATGGATATGGTGTAGTAGAAGACAGGATTAAAGCTTGCTATTGGATTAAACGTGCGGCAGCGTTAGGCCAGCCCGACGCAGTCCAGGCGGTGGAAATATTAAGGCTTAATACCTAATTTGTCTGAGTTCGACAGGCAAGTTCTAATGCCTGCCATTCTCACAATGATGTAGCCTTGGTCTGGGGAGTAGCTAAGAAATTCAGTTATTCTACCCGCTTTCATTATTGCTCTACCCAAAAATCCCTTAAATTGATGCTATAATAAAAAGTAATTTAGAGCTTGATGAATATTTTTTATACTCTAAGGAAAAAAAATGCGAGATCGTGGAGAGAGGGTTCGCGAAGCAGAATTGTTATGCAAAACTCTTAAGCATATGGCGCAAGGTTCACCTCGTTATGAGCAAGTGTGTGGTTTATTAGATTACTTAATAGGTATACTAGAGTTTCCAAATTCTGATTCTTCCTTTGGCAAGGGGAAAAGCGTTGCCGATTTACAAGATATGTTTCAACATGAGCACAGAAATAAATTTGAACATGCAATAGATACTATCTTACAAAAAACCATAGAAGAAATTGATAATAATAAAGCCGTAACTTATTGCGATCAATTAAAAGACTTGGTCATGCAACATAGACAATATCTTGGTGATCAGCTTTTCGCTGGTCCTAGTATGTAACTGATCATATACAGAAAGAGAAAAATATAAAATTCTCCTGCCAAATTTTCGATTGCTTACCGAATTCTATTTATCCTTATAAAGAATGGATAGGGGATATCCGACTACCCGAATCTATCCTAATCATCTTCGGACCTGCTCTTGGCACGGCAGAAAGCATTCGCGAGTGGAATTAATTACAACTATAGCTATCAAACCAGGTAAGCTGAGCGTATTTCAATATATTGAGGGCTATTTTAATCAGCAAAGGATTCATTCTGTCCTTGACACTATAGCAACTGTCTTTGATTAAAGCATTCGATTCGTCTAACCAGAATAGGAATAAATTTTGTAAATTGACGTAGCTACGGTTATTTTTCCTAAAGCGCCCAAGATATAAGGCCAGACACCTAGCAGCCAAGCTTGAAAAAATCCAAAATGATAGCTCAACACTAAAAAACCCGAGCATAATATCACAGTCTCATTTAGTGCCAGACAACACCAAATTTGAGAAAAAGTTCGAGGCTGTACCTTTGCTAAGAGTTGTGGAACAATCAATGAAGAGAATAAAAATCCAACATAATAACCTGCTTTAGGCGACAGAATCCAGGTAGGGGTTATACTGCCATCAGCGAGTAATGGAACGCCAAGTGTTGCTAAGAATAAGTAAGCTAAAACTATCCAATAGGCTTTCTTACCTAAAAAAATGATTAACATGGAAACGCTTAAGCTTTGTAGCGATAGTTGTATGGATGTTGTTGGAATTATCAACCGAATTTTCGCCATCAACGTCATAAAACAAATACCAACTGTTAAAGTCAGTAGTATTTTCCAGTGATCAATTCTTTTCTGATTTTTTATTGTTAAATCCATCAATAACTCTTTAATTTAATCATTTCGAATGTATCACATGTGCTCAGGGTCATCCAGAATCACAGAATCAAAAAAGGCAGAAGTTAACAGCTCAGGATTAGGCCCTAAACATGCTGTCTTTGACATTTCCTTTATTAATTTAACTCGAGCATTTTTTCGCCCGCTAGAGTTTTGTCTACATCCAATAACGCCATAGCTCTACTCATTGAATGTCTTTATAAAGCCGCAAATCAAATTTAAAGATAGTAATTAAGGCTGTAATGCAGCTGAGCTTGCTCTTCTGCTTCTACCTAGTCCACGCTTGCGAACAGTGCATCCAGTTTCTCTTAAATCTGTTTTGAAACTGGATCTTTCTTATATGTAATATATACAAACATACCTATGTGCTTAATTAGTTCTACAGGCAACTTAGATAAGTTACTTTCACTTTGTAGTTGTGCTTGAGCATGGATCAAACTTTTTTCTTTAAGTGAATTTGCCAGTATCTTTTCATGGTTTTGATTTCAGGATGGTCGCACGCGTATTACTCAATGAAGGCTGGTTAAAATCTGGTCCTGATGGTTGCCCAAAGTTTTTAACTTCTGGAACAACTTGGAACGCACTAATCAATCAATGACGGACTGTCACAAATGTCCCCATTAGTCGGGTTAGGTCTATCAATTAAAAGTTCCTACTTGTTATAGGAATAATATCTTTGTTAAAGAAATAATAATATGCGATAGGAGCAACATTACTATTGAATGCGTTTTCAATAATTAAATACTGAGGAGTATTGGCTCCAGCTCCTGATTGAGATAATGGACCAGAAATACATACATAGGATTGTGAATTTGAATCCAATTTCATCCAACTGGATAATTGCGGATACAAAACTTCAGGCTTTACCTCTGGGTTAACGGACATGTTAACGCTTTCACTTAAGAACAGTTTTTTACCAGAAATTTCTAAATAATCTTTATCATCGCAGCTAACATAACTTATTTTTTTATTTTCAAATCGAATCACATAGGGCTCATCACAATTTTTTTCCGCGTGCTCAGAAAATCCACCACCATCAAGCAAGGTTATTGTTATGCTTGGATTTGCAGGCTTTGAGTTTACACATGATTTTATAATCTCATAAGGTGGTTGAGAAAAAACTTGCTGAATAAAAAAAACACTAAGTATTCCAGATAAAAATTGAGTTGGCGACATTGTTTAGCTCCTGTTGCATCGATAAATTGTTGGCTATATTTCCAGAATATTGTTCCACCTTGAGCTGATGTAGAATCAAAAACATATTGAATGGGCAAAATCTTCCCCCCTTATATGTTGATGAAAGACTGCGCATAGAATCAACTGGAGCATTTTCAGAAAATATAGTCGATAAATCTTTTATACCTCCAAAGGTATTAAAGCAAATCCGAATGATTTTCATCGCAGTACTACGGCGCCGTATTATTTTGAATTACGCGAATATATGGGCATTTAATTATAGTGTGCGTTTTATGGGCTCTTTCTCATTTGAGGGGGCACTTTAATCTAAGTTAGAGTAATCTAACTCCTTGATTTGACAATCAAAAGGAGATTAAAGTGCCGAAGTATGATCTTATCTTATTTACCTGGATTTTCTATAAGAAAAGTGAAGAGATACCAACCTTTAGTTTTAGAGCTTTCATATAATCAATTGCCTCGCTGTGCACATTGCAATAGTAAAAAAGTGCGCAAAAAAGCATCCTACATACGTAATGTTCATCATGAGTTAATAAGGCATCGCCGTAGTATCTTGCAATTCAAAGCCTTTTTAAGCTCTATTGCCATGTTAGACTGCTTTGGTATTTACTTTCTTTTCTAGAGTCAACCTTAGGTAGACGGATGAAATATTATTGAGCATAAGAATACATCGACGCTGAAAAAAACGCTCGGTAAACCTCATTGAAGACCTACGGGCAGCATAGAGCCTCCCGAGAACAGTTTGGCAAACTCTTATTTTGTTGATAACCTATGCTTACATTTATAGAGGCTCACACAAGTAACGGATTACTAATGCCCGCGCCAAGAATTAATAAACTTACCCATTTAAATAAATATTCTTGGTCTATTTTGGTTGCTTATATTTGTGCAATATTGGCAATGCAGTACCGTGTAGCTAATATTTCTCTCGCAGGCTTTTTTCATACACTTCCTTTAATTATTATTGCACTTTATTATTGTGGAAAATTAGCCCCACTAATCAGTCAACCCGAACAAAAATTAAAGAAATTCGAATTATTTACACGCGATTTATTTATCTTAAGTTTTAGTTTTTTACTCGGCTGCCTTATATCTATAGCTTTTTCATATAAAAATAGTGATGTGAAAGGGTGGTGGCCATTAATTGTATATTTCATCACTCTATATGGATTGTTCTTTTCTTTATTTTTTTCGACTGCCGCACTTTTAATCAAAAATCATAAAAAATACACGATAGTTTTTTCACTCCTAATACTATTATTAGTATCAATGGGCAAAGTCTTCCCCTCTTATATGTTCATTCCCTTGCTAGGCTATATTGATACTTTTTATGCAATAACTTTCTCATTGTTAGTCCTTCATTGTTTATTTGCTATCAATTACATAATGATCAAGTTCTTTCAATGTAGAAACGACACCCCGCAATAACTTGACAAATGATGGAGTTACAATGAGGGATTATAAAATATTAATATTAGGAATAAGCATCACTATAGTTGCTTTATCATCCACAATACACGCCAAGAAAATTTTTCCTTCTGATATTATGGGTAGAAGTTTAGATTATCCTGGAATGGGATGGCTGGGGCACGTAGGTATTGCTACCAGACCAATGATGGATTCTAGTGGAATGTCAACACCAGCCACTCTAGTTATAGAGATACTTAATGAACCGATAATAGGTCAAATTAATACTATAGAGAATTTCAAAAGACGTTCTCCATATTGGGGTAGTAAATATGGAGTAATAGGTCACCCTGAGCAAGGATATAGAGTATTGGTTGAAGCTAATCACCAGCGATGGTGGGTTAGTGAATATACCGATACAACCGATTATAGAATTGGCCAAGGAAATCCAAGGACAGGGGAAATAGCTGTTTCGGGGCGTTGGAGGTGTGACACTTATGCTTGGTGGGCTTATTATAGCCAAGGAGCAGACACAATGCCTGGACATATATGGCTACCAAGGAAGTTGTTTGATTTTTTCCCTTTTTTTAATGATGAAAGACTGCGAAAAGAATCAACTGAAACATTTTCAGAAAATGTAGTCGATAAATCTTTAGATAGCATATCTACTGAAGAATTGAATGAAATGCCCCTAGTAGAGTTCCAGAAAATAATCGATGCTCCTCCAAGTGAACCATCTAATTATGTTGCTCCTATGTCAGGATATATGCGTTTTGCTTATGATTCTAATCTTAACGTCGTTAAGCGAGGAGCTATGATTGATAAAATTACATCAAAAGCAACTGAGATAGACTTGGTTCCTAAATTATTAAAATTATATGATGAAACAGACCCCGAAGAGGTGAAAAATAAAATAGTGAGTGGTCTTATGTTCCACGTACAAGGTGAGTTAAGAGAACATCCAAACCCTAGAGATAAAGAATTACTGCGATATTTTTTTCATAAGCTTATAGGGGAAAAACTTAATCAACATTGCGCGGGCTGGGCTACGATGGGATTTATTGATACCCATACGGCTGATGAAACTATACAAAATCTGGATAACATAGACACCCAATTAGCCATAGCAACTCATTCCACCTCAATTATGCTCAAATATAAACTTGTTCATAAGTCTAAGGTTTTACAACCTATTTACATTAGATCGATCATAGATGAGCTTCGTGAAGCTAATAATTCCGATTTGGACAGCTATTTTTTTGGTCCATTGGCTATCGGTTATCAAGGCACAGGGAGAACTCTACTGGAGCCAGAATCTAAACAAATGGTTATAAATTATTTAAATGAAGTTCGTTATAAATATACTTCCAAAGGTATAAAAGCAAATCCAGATGATTTTCATCGCGGTACTACGGCGCCGTATTATTTTGAATTACGCGAACATATGGGCATTTAACCCGTTCTCTGCGCCAGATATCTCTGGCGAGACGCCCTTTTTAAGGCTCTTTCTCATTTGAGGGGGCACTTTAATCAACTTAGTATAAACTTAAGTCCTTGATTTAGCGATCAAAAGGAGATTAAAGTGCCGAAGAACAATCTTATCCTAAATTTACCTGGGTTTTCCATAGTAAAAGTGAGCGGATATCAACCATTATTATTAGATGTAAGATATAACCGATTAGCTCGTTGTAGCCACTGTCAAAGTAAGAGGGTACGTAAGAAATCCTCATTTATACGAAGAGTTCATCATGAATTAATAGGCCATAGGCGAAGTATATTAAGGTTTAAAGCCTATAAGTTATATTGTTATGCGTGTTGTCGTTATGGTAATCAACAATTCCCTGGTATCAATAAACATCAACGTGCTACTTGGCGGGCGCAGGCAGCGGTGTTTCATGAACATAGCCGAGGAGTCTCTCAAAAGGACTTATCGGAGCGTTATAAGAAAGGGAAAGCCACTATCGAGCGTTGGTATCAGCGCCATTATGAAGAGCAACATAGAGAGTTGCTTAATAAGCCCTGTCCTGTAGTGCTTGGCATTGATGAGCATTTCTTTAGTAAGAAAGAAGGTTTTGCTACTACGTTATGTGACCTGAGAAAGCATAAGGTCTTTGATGTAGTTCAAGGCCGAAGTGAAGGGGATTTAAAGGACTACCTACAGCAGCTGCCTGGAAAGGAACGAGTTAAAGTCATCTGTATGGACTTAAGTAGTACCTATCGGTCTATTGTAAAAAAATACTTTCCTAATGCAATGATAGTTGCCGATAGATTCCATGTGATTCGTTTAATTCAACATCAATGTATGATGACTTACCGAGAACTCTCCAGTGAAATAAAAAGCAATAGAGGTATCTTAGCCTTATTGAGAACCAGACCTGATAACCTGAGTGAAGAAAAGAGGGCTAAAAGAGACGCCTTTTTAATTCAAAATCTGGCTATCGATGCAATCTATCAGTTCCAACAACAGCTTCATTCTCTTTTAATGAAAAGAGCTTTAACTCAAAAGGCATGTCGTAAAGTAATACCTACCTTCTTAGAAATGCTTACTGAATTAAAGCAAAGTGCTTTTAAAGCATTAGCTTCACTGGGTAAGACACTGGAAGCTTGGAAAGATGAAGTCGCCAGAATGTGGCGGTTTAGTAAATCTAATGGAATAACTGAAGGCTTTCATCGCAAAATGAAACTCATTCAGCGAAGGGCTTATGGTTTTAGAAATTTTGAAAATTATAGAGTGCGTGTTAAGGTGCTCTGCGGGTGATTAAAGCTGCCCCCTTAAATGGGAAAGAGCCGAAAATTTTAATTTTTTGGATTTTAACATAAGTTATTTATTTCATGGTGGCCAGAGGCAGAATCGAACTGCCGACACGAGGATTTTCAGTCCTCTGCTCTACCGACTGAGCTATCTGGCCATCAAGAGGTTGCTATTAAACTCCGAGATTGACTGAGAGTCAAGGGTCGATGCATTTTTTTTTATTCTTTTGGAATATAACCTGACGGTTTTTCAGAACCTTCGCCGAAGAAATATTTCTCCATTTCTTGACGTAGGTATTCTCGCGCTTTGGGGTCTAATAAACTTAGGCGGTTTTCATTAATTAGCATGGTTTGATGCGATAACCACATTTTCCAGGCAGGCTCTGATATTTCATTATAAATTCTTTCCCCCAAAGGGCCTACGAAAGGGGGCGAACTAAGGCCTGGGGCTTCTTTTTTTAGTTTTGAGCAAAAAATAGTACGTGACATGCAGTTCCTATTTGAAAATGAAAGAGCTAATACTAACCATACTGTGCGGATGCCTCAATATTTATGAGGAATTTTTTTTATCATCCTTTTGTCCAGCATATAAAGGTTGAATGAAGGAGGAGGGAGGTGCAAGGGCTTCCTCAAGGCTAATAAATTCATAACCATTTTGTTTATACATTTGAATAATGTCACCTAAAAAGTGGCTGTTTACTAGATTGGCATGAATTAACAGAATTTGTTTTACCGGCTTATTTCCTGCTAATTTTTCTGCACGTTGGGTTTGGCTCCAGATATAAGATAAGTAACGTTTACGTAGTTGAGGAAGGTTTTTTTCTCGTAAACGGTAGGGGATATGAAACAACTCCTCATTGAAGCGAAAGTCTTTGGTGTCTATTGTGACCGGGGCAATCACATAATTTTGTGCAGATAAAAACTCATAAACTTGCGCTTTTTTCTCTCCTTGGCCCTCTGCCAGGTAAGGATAACGAAAATATTTCGTGCCATTATACAAAGGAGTTAATACTTGATCTGCGCGAGCAATGTCTTCCATATATTTCTGCGCTTGTGTGGTGTTTAAATTTAAATGAGAGTAGGTGTGGTTGCCAATTTGAAAGCCCGCTTTTTGAAATTCCTCTAACAATTGCCATTGGTCTTTTTCTATAGTTCCTGCAACTACAAAGCCCGTAGCCGGAACATTATATTCTTTTAATGTGTCTACAATTTTAATAAACCGATCATGTTCTCGTTGTAAGTTACTAGGTTTGCCATTGGTGGTACCGACAAAAGGTAAGTCATCAATAGTGATGGCAATCTTTTTAGGTTCTTCTGCACAGTATCCCGAAAGGCAAAAAGAAAAAGAAGCAAGTAAAATGGGTAATTTTTTAAGCATCAATAAATCCTTCTAGGCTGCTTTTTTGAATTAGTGTAGAACAATTTTAAAAAAAACGCTTATGGTAAAAATAAAATTTTTGCTGCGTTATGGTTTATTGCAGCAACATGAGTACGCGAATATTAAGTGTCGGCATATGCTCAGTATTTTAATATATTGGAATAGCGTAAAAAAATCGACTATTATACATTAAAATAAGGAGTGATTTTTTTATTTTTCATGGAGATATTTCAAATGAACGAAGAAAAATATTGTGAAACGAAAGCATATTGTTGGGCCTTTCGTTATGAATTGGTAGGTATTATTCTCCTCATTATTGCTACTTTTCTTACGATTATTACTTTAAGCAGTTTAGCTATCGCCGCCATGTTTTTTGTAGGGATGATTCTTTGCGGACATAAATATTTTTCTTGTAATGTCTGCCACCCGCGAAGTCGTAATCTTAAGGAAGAGATGGATTTAATGCCTACAGATGACGTTGAAATTGTAAAAACGGGTAAACGCGGCAAAAAAATATTATAAACAAAGCCCCTTATGGGGCTTAATTCGCTTCACTATGAACTACCTCGATCATTTTAGCTCTAAGAGCGCCAAGTATCTTTCCACCAGGCCTACTTATCCTAAGGAAATGTTTCAATTTTTTAAAGAACTTGTGCCTCCAAAATGTACAGTTTGGGATTGTGGGACAGGTAATGGTCAAGCTGCATATGGTTTAGCTAAGTGTTTTCAACATGTAATCGGAACCGATAGAAGTTTAGAACAGTTAAAACTTGCTAAACGCCGCGAAAACATCCTCTATGTTTGTTCGCCTGCTGAAAAAACACCGATACCTTCAAATACCATTGATTTTATTACCATCGCACAAGCGCTTCATTGGTTTGATTTGCCGCTATTTTATGAAGAAGTAATCCGCGTCGCGCGAGAAGAAGCCTACTTGGCTGCGTGGTGTTACTCGCTTTGCCAAATAACTCCCCAAATTGATAGGATTGTGGCGCATTTGTATGAGCAAATCTTAGGAGAGCAGTATTGGCCTAAAGAAAGAATCTATATTGAGGAAGAATACAAAACCATCCCCTTTCCTTTTAAGAGAATAGAAAGCCCTGCTTTTGTAATTAGAAAGAAAATGAATTTGTATGACTTTTTAGGCTATTTAAATACATGGTCCGCTGTTAAAGAGTACGAAAGAAGGGAGGGGAAAAATCCTTTGGGAATTATTTTGAACGATTTACAATCAGCATGGGATAGAATTGATAAAAAATTAGATACCCTTTGGCCGATACATATGTTGGTGGGAAAAGTGTAGTGTGAGCCCAAACCTTAACAATTCTATTAAATCGTTTGTTGGCCTTTACGTGCCAACCCCACAGGAGGTTTAGATGAAAAAAATAATATTTTTCTTATCTTTATTATTTTCTCTTTTAGCATATGCGAACAACATGCATATAAACGCTGATAGTAAAGAAGCACAGTTTACTGTCCGTTTGAATGGCAACCCTACAACGGGTTATCAATGGCAAGTTAAACAATATGACCAAGGTCTTTTTAATTTAGTAGCTGGTGATTACACCCCAGCTAACCCGCAGTTAATTGGCGGTGGTGGAGTAATGGAATATCGGTTTGCACTGAAAAAAGGACAGGCCTATCCCAAAAATACAACGATGGTATTCACTTACGTGAGGCCATGGGATTTAAGCACCGCCACGGATAAAAAAGTGGTGGTAACATTCTCACCTTAAAAGACCCGCTCTATCTTTTTAAATGGTAGGTAGCGTGGCTGCCAGAAGCTGTCCTCAATAAGACGAGGCAAGTCGGCTTTTTGATTGCTTGTGGCTAACCCACTCTCTATGGCAACTTGAGCAACCGCAATGGCAATGTGTTTGGCTACTTCCTGAGCATTTTCTAATGAAGGGAGTAGGGGTAGAGAGCTATTGGTGTTGCTTGGGGAAAATTTACTAAGTGCTAGAGCGGCTGCGCTGAGCATATCCTTGGTTAAGTGGGTTGCCTGTACCGCAATTAAGCCTAAACCTATGCCGGGAAAAATTAGCGCATTATTGCATTGAGCAATAGTAATAATTTTGTCCTCATATTTGACGGGTTCAAAAGGAGTTCCGGTGGCAATTAAGGCTTTACCTTTACTCCACTCCATAATATTTTGAGGACGCGCTTCGCATTTTTCATCAGGATTGGAAAGGGGGAAAATAATCGGTCTGTCGGCATAGCGGCACATCATCTCAATTATTTCATTCGAAAATGCATCTTTTTGAGCTGAGCATCCAATCAATATAGTAGGTTCTACATGGCTTAATGTTTCATTTAAAGAAGGGTATGGACCCTCTGGCTTCCAGCTGGCAATTTCTTCACATTTTCGAGCATAAGGTTTTTGCGCTTCGGTTAAGTGTGTATTTTTCTCCGTGAGTAACCCATCTTTATCAATTAACCAGAATCTTGCCAAGGCTTCCTCACGAGATAAGCCTAAGCGAATGAAGGAATCGACAATTTGATCACTAATACCAGTTCCTGCTGAACCTGCACCATAAACAACAATTCGATTTTGTTCGAGAGGTAAACCCGTAATATTACACGCAGCAAGCAAAGCAGCTAGGGTTACCGCACCAGTTCCTTGAATATCATCATTAAAGGTACATAAGCTCTCTTGATATTTATCCAAAATGCGACGGGCGTTGTTTCTTCCTAAGTCCTCCCAATGTAAAAATGCATGGGGGAAATTTCGTTTAACACTACAAATAAATTTATGAATAAATTCATCATATTTTTCGGGAGAAATACGCGGATGACGACACCCTAAATAGAAGGGATCATTCAATAATTCGGAATTGTTAGTTCCAGTGTCCAGGAAAATGGGCAGCGTACGCGTTGGATCGATACCTCCACACAAGCTATAAACCATGAGTTTGGCTACCGGTATATCCATTCCACCCACACCCTGATCACCAATTCCTAAAACGCCTTCTCCATCAGTCACTACGATAAGGTCAATTTCCGGATTAGAGCGATTGCTTAATATTTCGTCAATAGAATCCTGATCGGTATGAGCAAGATATAAACCACGTGGTTGTCTATATTCTCTACTAAATTGTTTAACTGCGGTTCCAACTATAGGGGTATAGATAATAGGCAACATTTCCGCAAGATGGCTATTTAATAGTTTATAAAAAAGAACCTGGTTTTTGTCATGTAAATTATTTAAATAAATATTTTTTTGTAAGTGCGTTGTATAAGCAGAATATTGTAAAAAAGCTCTCTCCACTTGTTCGTCAATGGATTCTACGCGATGCGGCAGCTTACCTAATAAACCAAAAGCTTGCCTTTCCTGAAGGGTAAAAGCTGTTCCTTTATTTAATTGAGGGACCGTAAGCAAGTATTTTCCCTGAATGGAAGTTTCTACAATCCATTCGCCGGTTTCTGAATCGCGTGTTGTTTTAAATTCGAGCATAATTTATTGGAATAAAAAAAATTGCCTAAAGATAGCTAATGTACAAAGCGGTGTCTACATTAATCAGATCATAGCCAGAAAAGGCTGTAAATGATACTATACCAAAAAAATGCAAATACTATTTTATCTGTAGGTTTTGCGTCTGAGAAACAAAAAAACTCCTCATAGCTTTGCTATATTTTGTCTTTTTTTATTCCCAAGACACAAATCCATGCTCAAAATATAGTATTTAGAGTCTCTGGGAATTCCTAAGTTTTAATAAAATGGTGACTGATGAAAGCAATCTTTATATTTATTCTGTCATTTTGGATGGTAGCCTGCATCGCTAGCGATGAACAATATTTCCGTGTTCATCCTGAAAAATTACAAGAAGCCATTAAAAAATGCCCTGAAAACTCTCCTAAGGGTATCAGTTGTGAGCAATTGAAAGATATTGCTATACGTGTTAACAAATTGGCTTTGCAATTACGAATCGACCCACAAGACTATGGTAAACAGATCCTGGCGTTGCAAGAAGAAATAGCAAAACAAGAATATAGTAAAAACGAAGATACAGTGGCAAAAGATGATTTAGTAAAAAATAAAGCGGCCTTAAAAGAGCGTTTAGCGGTTGTAAGGTGGCTTGAGTCCCCTGAAAGCTAAGGAAAAAGCCATGCGAATTTTGATAAGCAATGATGACGGGGTGTCTGCACCCGGAATTCGTGCTTTGGTTAATGAATTAGCGACCGTTGCCGAGCTTGAAGTAATTGCCCCTGATAGAAATCGTAGTGGAGCTAGTAATTCACTGACTTTATCCAGGCCACTTCGGGTAAAAAAATTAGAAAATGGTCATTATTGCGTTGAGGGTACGCCTACTGATTGCGTTCATCTGGGTTTAACAGGATTTCTCGATCCTATCCCGGAAATGGTAGTCTCAGGGATAAACGAGGGGGCGAACTTAGGCGATGATATTCTATACTCGGGTACAGTGGCTGCTGCAATGGAAGGGAGGTCTTTAGGATTTCCCGCTATTGCGGTATCCATGGTCGGGGAAAATATCCAACACTATGATACTGCAGCTTATATTACTAAGCAGTTAGTCACCAAACTATGTTCTCAAAATCTTCCCGCGCAAACGATTTTCAATGTAAACATCCCAGACTTGCCACTCAATGCAATTAAAGGCATAGAGGTTACCCGTTTGGGTACACGCCATGGATCTGAGCCGATTATTAAAGAATATGATCCGCGCGGAAAACCAATGTATTGGATTGGACCTCCTGGTGGAGCGGCGGATGCAGGACCAGGGACTGATTTTTTTGCTATTCACAATCAATGTGTTTCAATTACCCCATTACATTTAGATATGACACATTATAAAATATTTGATTCAGTTTCTACCTGGATGGAAGGAGTCAACTGGGGTTTATGAAAATATTTTCTTATTTATATAATAAGACCATTGACTGGTCTGGCCACCCTCACGCCCCTTACTATTTGGCTGGTATTTCTTTTGCAGAGTCCTCATTTTTCCCTATTCCGCCTGACGTAATGTTAATTAGTATGGGATTGGCAACGCCTAACCATTCTTGGCGTTATGCACTCATTACCACTACATTTTCTGTTTTGGGTGGTTTATTTGGCTATTTATTGGGATTTTATTTTATGCAGCTTTTTTTGCCATATATCTTATCCTCATCTTATGCGGATAGCTATAATTTGGTAAAAACCTGGTTTACAGAGGGGGGGGTATGGATGGTTATCCTGGCAGGTTTTACCCCTTTTCCTTATAAGATTTTCACCATTACGGCTGGGGCGATGCACATGGCATTGTTCCCTTTTTTAATTGGATCCTTGATCGGCCGTGGCCTACGTTTCTTTTTAGTTTCGGGTATCTTGTTTTTTGCTGGAGATAAAATTCATAACCGATTACGTATCTATATGGATATTATTGGATGGTCGGCATTAGTGCTAGTTATTGTGGCCATTGTCTTATTTAAATGGGTTTTTTAGCATGTTTTTTTTTACAAGGTATTTAGGACTCATCCTTTTGGTATTTCTTGCTAGTAGCTGTAGTGAGCGCGAAGATCTTGCCCCGGTTGAGGAATTAACGCATTGGAAAGCCGTAGGTTTAAACCATAAAACACACCGCGTCAGTGCGGGCGAAACATTGTTTGCCATCGCCTTTCGTTATGATCAAGATTATCATCAACTTGCTGCTCTTAATAATATCTCGCCTCCTTATACCGTAAGGGTTGGGCAAGTTATTCGACTAAGACCTGCTGCTACTTATGTGCCACCAAGATATAAGCCTACACCGCAAAGAAATTATTCACGTCCGCGGTTTACTCCTAAATATAATTACCCTGAAACGTCGTTTAAAGGGAATGGCAGATGGATGTGGCCGGCACAAGGTAGAGTTGTGTCCAATTTCTATCCTGCACAGGGGAAAAAGGGGATTGATATTGCCGGTCAAAAAGGTGACAAAATTAGATCTTCCGCAAGTGGGATAGTGGCATACGCCGGAAATGGCATAGCGGGTTATGGAAATTTAATTATTATCAAACACGATAATCGTTATTTAACTGCTTATGGGAATAATGCACGGCTTCTCGTGAAAGAAGGACAAAAGATTAAAGCTGGGCAAATAATTGCCGAAATGGGTATAGTAGACCGCAAATATTGGGGTGTACATTTCGAAATTAGAAATGCCGGCCAACCAGTAAATCCTTTGAATTATTTACAAAAAGGTTGACAGTGAATGGTTAAATAGAGCAAAAATATAGGGATTTTAACGAGAGCCGTAAAACCATAAAGGTGAGCAAATGTGCCCGAAAAATGAACCATCTGAAGAAAAAATTGAACAAGAAGTGGGAGCCGAAAATTTAGATGAGGAAAATTTTAATCCAGAAGAGGAAAGTTTGCTTTTGGAGGAAGATGATGCACTTTTTGAAGATAACGATGAGCCTGATTTTAGTGACGAGCTTGCGTTTCCTACCTTTCAAAAAGGAAAAAATGTTGCTAAAGCAATGGATGCAACGCAGATATACTTGAGTGAAATAGGATTTTCACCCTTATTAAGCGCAGAAGAGGAAGTACATTATTCCACACTGGCACTCAAAGGAGACATCTCTGCGCGTAAAAAAATGATTGAATCCAATTTACGTTTAGTCGTTAAGATCGCCAGACGTTATTTAAATCGTGGATTACCTTTATTAGATCTCATTGAAGAAGGAAATTTGGGGTTAATGAAAGCTGTGGAAAAGTTTGATCCCACACGTGGTTTTCGTTTTTCAACCTATGCTACCTGGTGGATTCGGCAAACTATTGAGCGCGCCATTATGAATCAAACCCGCACCATTCGTTTACCAATTCATGTAGTGAAAGAACTAAATGTGTATTTACGCGCTGCAAGGCAATTAACGCAAAAGCTTGATCATGAGCCCTCTGCAGAAGAAATAGCTGATATGCTCGATAAACCGCTTGAGGATGTAGAGAAATTATTAGGTTTAAATGACAAAGTAACCTCAGTCGATACTCCAATAGGGTTTGAGGAAAATAAATCTTTATTGGACACTATTGCTGATGAAAATAGTGTAAACCCTGCCGAATTATTAACGAATGAAAACTTACGGGCTCATATAGAGTCTTTGCTAGGAGAGTTGACGGAAAATCAACAACAAGTAATCGCTCGTCGTTTTGGTCTTCGAGGCTTTGAAAAAGCCACCCTGGAAGAAGTGGGTAAAGAGATAAACCTAACGCGGGAGCGAGTGAGGCAGATCCAGGTAGAAGCGTTGAAAACACTACGGGGACTCTTGGAAAAAGTTGGGTTAACACAGGAAGATTTATTTTAGCTAATGAGTGTCAGGTTGGGCGAAAGATACAACAATTTCTTTCCACACCCTTGTTTATCCCTTTGGCAACCTATACAGGACTACGAAAAATGCCAGGTCGAGGCAAAAAGTGATTTTAATGAGGGAGTTTAGATCAACTAAATGACTGAATTAAAATCATTTTTTAACGAGAGATCGGTATTTTCCTAAGTCCTGCTACATTTTTTTGAAATGAATAGGTAACTCTAACCAACAATCCGTATAGTCTTTTTGCCTTGTAGGACTATCATAAGCCTTCTTAGTTACTAACCAGGGTTGCTCTGATTCAAACATAAAAGCTAAAGTGTTAGCATAATACTCAGGCTTTAATTCCTGTTTACTTGCTTTTTCATATGTGGCTGCGTCAGGACCATGTCCAGTCATGCAATTATGTAGACTTACGCCCCCTACTTCAAACCCTTCCTCCTTGGCATCATAATTTCCTATAACAAGGCCCATTAATTCATTCATAATATTACGGTGGAAATAGGGAGGGCGAAAGGTATGTTCTGCGACCATCCAGCGTGGGGGAAAGATGACAAAATCAATGTTAGCTACTCCCGGAATGGTACTTTCGGAAGTTAGCACTGTAAAAATAGAAGGGTCGGGATGATCGAAACTGGTGGTGTTGAGGGTATTAAAAAGATTGAGATCATACATATAGGGGGCATAATTTCCATGCCATGCTACTACATTTAAGGGCGAGTGATTGCTTTTTGCTTGCCACCAATGGTTTTGATATTTACATAATAAAGTAATTTCTTCTTTAGTCTCTTCGAAAGCTGCGTGTGGGTACAGAAAATGTCTAGGATTGGCTAAGCCATTTGCTCCGATAATACCTAACTCTGGTAAGCGAAAAGGAAGACCTAAATTTTCACAAATATATCCTGCAGCGTGGGTTTCTTTAATACTTACTTTAAATTTTATGCCACGAGGAATTACTGCGATTGCACCGGGTTGTATTTCTAATATACCAAACTCCGTATGCAATATAACCATACCTTGGTAAGGAACAACAAGCATTTCACCATCGCTATTACTAAAGTATCGTTTTTCCATGGAAAGATTGCATTGATATAAATAGACATTGCCTAGATGATGCCCCGCTAAATGAAAGAGTCCGTCTATAAAATCTTGTTTTTTTTGCTGGGGTGGAAGGGGAGACCAGCGCATTGGGTTAGGGGGTTGTAGCTTTTCCCATTGATCGTTAAATTGGGTTGCATAGAGTGTGTAATCTTGTCGCACTACGGAAGGTAAAATACGATATAACCAACTCTTTAAATTTCTATCCCGTGTACGTGTAAAAGCGGAACCGCTGAGTTGCTCGGCATAGAGCCCCGAGGGACATTGTTGTGGAGAGTTTTGGTTGGCAGGTAACGTCCCTTTTATCGCTTCTGTTTGATGATAGTTTCCAAATCCTGCTAACACGGTATTCTCCTCATTTTTATTTAAAAAAGAATAGCCTGAAATAGGAAAAATTGTCGAGGACATTGTATAATTTCCAAAAATTATCGCATTGGATGTAGGTTGGCGCCGCAAGGCCCAACAAACAATCTTGAAAGGAATGTTGGGCCTTGCGGCGCCAACCTACATTTTTTAATAGGAATCGTTGGAGAGTTGTTATGGCAGGTCATAGTAAATGGGCAAATATTAAATTCCGTAAAGGTTTACAAGATGCCAAAAGAGGAAAGATATTTACCAAGCTTATTCGCGAAATTACAGTATCTGCGCGAATGGGAGGCCCTGATGAAAACTCTAATCCGCGTTTACGTGATGCGGTTACCAAAGCATTGAAAGCAAATATGAAGCGCGACACTATTGATAATGCCATAAAACGTGGAGCAGGCGGTGGTGAAGGGACCAATATGATGGAAATGCGTTATGAAGGGTATGGCCCCGGTGGCGTAGCTATTCTTGTGGATTGTCTTTCAGATAATAAAAACCGTACTGTTTCTGAAGTGCGTCACGCGTTTACTAAACACGGAGGTAATTTAGGTACCGATGGTTCCGTTGCTTATTTGTTTAACAAGCAAGGTGAAATTTTATTAGCCCCTACCAATAAAGAAGATGAAGCGATGGAAATTGCTATTGAAGCTGGTGCAGAAGATGTATTACAAGAAGAAGGGCAAATAGAAATTATTACTGCTCCGGAAAATTATCACCAAGTGGTTTCCGCTTTGCAAAAGGCAGAGTTTGAAATGGAGCACTCTGAGTTAACCATGCGCGCACAGACAAATGTAGACGTTGACAAAGAAACAGCGGAAAGCCTGGAAAAATTAATCGATGCACTGGAAGATCTTGATGATGTTCAATCAGTATTTAGTAATGCGGCTTACCCTGAAGAAGTACTAAGTTCTACTTAAATGACTATTATATTAGGGATAGACCCTGGATCGCGTGTTACGGGTTATGGGGTAATTAAGGAAAATGAAAAGAGACAATTACTTTATCTTGATAGTGGTTGTATTCGCACGCAAGAGGGAGCATTAAGTAATAAACTTTTACAAATTTTTAATGGAATTTGCCATTTGATGGAGAATTTTTCACCAAACGAAGTGGCAATTGAGCAAGTTTTTATGCACCAAAATCCTAGCTCGGCTTTAAAGTTGGGGCATGCCCGCGGGGTGGCTATGGTTGCTTGTGCATCGCATAGAATCGACGTAAGCGAATATTCTCCTCGCGAGATTAAGCAATCCGTCGTGGGCTATGGTGCTGCACAGAAAAATCAAGTTAAAGCAATGGTAATGCAACTATTAAAGCTTAATAGTTCGCCACAAAGTGATGCAGCAGATGCATTGGCTATTGCTATTTGCCATAGCCATATGCGCCATAGTTTCCACCGTAGGTTGGAGAAACGACCTAACAAGAAGTTTTGGGAAGAAAAATAGCACACGCTCTAGAAAACATACGGCCTCGGCATCGATTTTCGATTCGCACGAGGAAACCCGGCACAGTGTATAACAAAGGAGTATTCACATTGATTGGCTGGCTACAAGGCAAAATTGTTGAAAAAAACCAACCCGGTAAATTAGTGATTGATGTTAATGGGGTAGGGTATGATGTTGAGACATCTCTGCAAACTTTTTTCCAGGTAGAAATGGAAAAAGAGAGGGTCGGGCTGCATATTCATACAATAGTGCGCGAAGACGCTCTGCTTCTCTATGGTTTTTTAACACAATCCGAACGTGCTCTTTTCAGAGAATTGATTAAGGTAAACGGGGTAGGCCCAAAAATGGCAATTACCATTCTTTCCAGCATTTCTCCCGATGAATTTATTCAATGTATCGAACAACAAAATATGCTTTTTTTAACCAAATTACCTGGTATTGGGAAAAAAACAGCAGAACGTTTAGTTGTGGAAATGAAAGACAATATTTTCAAGGTATTTAATTCTACTCAATTTACTTCCAAAGCGACGGTAAAGCCGCTATTTCAAAACGAAGCCGTTACAGCGTTAGAAGCTTTAGGATATAAAACACAAGATGCTATAAAAGCGGTTAAAAAAGTAGATGATGGAAATAAAACCTGTGAGCAATTAATAAGACAAGCATTACAATTTTTAGCGGGATATAGTTAATTAAACTCTAAACGTCAGATTGGGCAATTAATTATGCAGCATCGTTCTATGCGCGTACCAAAAGTACTGTTAATTTAGCCGTTTGGCGTTGAATGGACGCTAACTTGCTGGCTGTGGTGAATTTTTTTGGTGAACAGGAAAAAATACCTTAACAATAAGTCCGGTACCTTCTTCAGGTGAAGCTACGGTTATTCTGCCATTATGTAAGGCGCAAATTTGCTGTACAATAGCAAGTCCTAACCCACTTCCGGGACTTTTATTTCCCAAGACACGGAAAAAACGCTCAAAGACACGCGACTGTAGTTCAAGAGGAATACCAGGGCCATTATCTCCTACTTCAAGTACGGCTTCATTCTCTAGAAAATAAGTTTTCACCTTTACTGTGCCGTTTTCTTTGCAATATCTTATGGCGTTATCAACAAGATTACGGATAAGAATACTTATAGCCGTGGGGTTTCCCTGAAATGTTGGTGTATTTTCATCCGTTTCAAGTTCAAGTTCTATTTGTTTTTCTACCGCGGAAGGAGCTAACATAGCTAAAACTTCACGGGCTACTTTTGAGAGCTGCACTTCATCCAGATCATTGATACTGGCTGCCTCAGGAACTAGTTTACTCATAGTCAACAGCTGCTGCACAATATGAGTGCTACGATTTACGCTGGCAATTAATTTTTGTAATGCCACATTTTTTTCTTCAACACTTGCGGTATTTAAGGCTACTTGCGCTTGCGTTTTTAAAGCTGCCAGTGGAGTTCTTAGCTCATGGGCGGCGTCAGCAGCAAATCTTTTTTCACGCTCAAATCCTTCCTTAAGACGATAAAAAAGATTATTTAATTCATCTATTACCGGTTTTATCTCCTCGGGTACTTCTTTAATATTAACGGGCTCAAGATGACTAGGCGCTCTATTGGCTACTTCTTTTGCTACACGATCGAGGCTATCCAGACCTCTACCGATGATAATCCAAATTAGCAATCCCGAGAGAGGGAAGGTGAGTAACATAATATATAAATCATCTTGCGCAATACGTTGGCCTAATTCATTTCGCGTATCATAGCGTTCCGCAAGTACCGTCCTAATTCCTGCTTTCTCATTGTAAGTCGTAAAGACCCGCCATTTTTGATTATCAATGTGTTTATCACTAAAGCCGTCGGTATCGGAGGTCAAAGGTAACTTTGGTGCATTAGAAGAATGTAAGAGTAACTTGCCCCCATCTGTCCACACTTGAAAATTAAATTTATCAAGATAATGTTCGGGTGACTCTTCCGTGATTAAAGGGCGTTGTAAATAACTTTCGATTTTCTTTGAAATCGTTTCCAGGCTGTCTTGAATGGTATATAAAGGACGCTGGTGTACGTCATCTCCCAATAAAGCCTGGTACGATAAGGCGGAAACAGCCATTAAGGTATCAAGGTGTTCTTGAATGTCTTTTTGATCGAGATAATAGTTACCAATTGCGGTAAGAGTAGTAGTAACCGTAATCGCTAAAAGCAGATTGATTAATAAAAATTTGCGGATTGATGATTTCACGTTTTGAAATACTTACCCTAAGCGGTTTCGTTTTTTTCAGCCATATATCCAACACCTCGGATAGTGCGAATATAATTAGCATTCAACTTTTTACGTAAATTATGAATATGAACTTCCAAAGCGTTGCTGTCAACGTCTTCATCCCAACCATAAATACTTTGCATTAATTGCTCCCGGGATAACACATGCCCGCTGTTTTCTAGCAGTTTTTGCAGTAAGGCAAACTCGCGACGGGGAACGTTGATTATTTGATCGTCAACCATCACCGAGTGCGCAGCAGGGTCCAGCGTTACGTTGCGATATTGCAAAACACTGTCAGCACGACCTTGCGATCTTCGAATAAGTGCACGAATACGAGCGCTTAGCTCATTTAAATCAAATGGTTTGATAATATAGTCATCTGCTCCACTATCGAGTCCTTTTACTTTACTTTCAACGGACTCTCTAGCGGTTAGTATGATAACGGGTGTAGTGTTCCCTTCTTGGCGAATGTGCTGTAAAAGACTGATCCCTAATCTTACCGCGAAAAAACGGACACTAATTTGTTAAAATATATGACTTAACGAAGAGGTGTGAGCATGGTAAGACAATTAAGGAAATACAGTAAAGAATTCAAAGAAGAATCGGCTAAATTAGCGATTAGCTATGGAAACATCAATAAAGCAGCAGATGAATTAGGAATACCACGCCCCACTTTACACGAGTGGGTAAACAAAGTTAAAGCTACAGGTGGATATGAAAATGATTCTGGACTTTTTCAACCGGTAAATGTTGCTAAGGTACTGGAAGAAAATAAAGAGTTAAAAAAACGCTTAGCACGCCTTGAGCAGGAGAAATTGATATTAAAAAAGGCGGCGACGTACTTCGCAAGGGAACTCGAGTGAAGTACGGTTTTATAAAAGAATTTAGCAATTATTTTTCTGTAACGATAATGTGCGCATTACTCAATGTTAGTCGCAGTGGGTATTACTCCTTTATTAATAGACCAATAAGTAAGAGGCAGCTGGCTAATAATCACCTGGATATAAAAATCAGGGGTATTTATGACCAGCATAAAAAGCGGTATGGAGTGCCTAGGATAACGCGCGTATTACAAGACCAAAATGAACCCTGTAGCCACACTCGAGTTGCAAGAAGAATGCAGGCAATGGGTTTAACAGCGCTTGCTAAAAAGAAATTTAAAGTCACTACTGATTCAGAGCATAGTTTGCCTATCTATAAGAATCATTTAGGACGCGATTTTTCAGCTACGGCTATTAACCAAAAATGGGCATGTGATATTACCTATATCCGCACCCTAGAGGGTTGGTTGTACCTTGCTGTAGTAATTGATTTATATTCACGCGCAGTAATTGGTTGGTCCATGAATAAGCGAATGAAAAAGAATTTGGTATGCGACGCACTGTCGATGGCTTTATTTAGACGTAAATTTCCGATAGGAGTTATTGTTCATTCTGATCGTGGCAGCCAATATTGCTCATTGCAATATCAACAAATGCTCAAGCAATATCAACTCATTGGGAGCATGAGTAGAAGAGCTAACTGTTGGGATAATGCTATCGCTGAAAGCTTTTTTCATACGCTAAAAGTAGAATTGATTCACAACTATAGTTATCAAACCAGGGAACAAGCTAAGCTTAGTGTATTTCAATATATTGAAGGGTACTTTAATCAGCAGAGAATACATTCTGCACTTGACTATAAAGCTCCATTTGAGTTTGAATGTACAGGGTAAATTTTCAGAGAGCAGTGTCCATTAAATCGCGGTAAGATTACCCTGATAATTTTGGCAACCCCAGATCAAGAATAATAAGTTCAAAGGATTCAGTTTTTAAAGCAGCACGCGCAGCTTCACCATCTTTAAGCCAGTCAACGACATAATCAAATTGCGTCAATCCCGTCTTGACGGCGTCACCTAAAAATTCATCATCCTCAATCAATAACAAACGCATTGTTACTCCTTATATATTTTGGGACTTTGATAATCTTTTACTCGTGGGTTTTTCAACATTGTTTTCTTTGATATGTCTTGATAAGTATATGGCCTGTAAAAAAATAAAGAAGAGCGTCAGTCCAAGACCACCAAACAATTTAAAATTTACCCAGGTATCCGTATCAAAGAAATAAGCTACATAAAGGTTCAAAGCTCCCATGGCAAGGAAAAACAGGGCCCAAGCGGCTGTTAGCCGGCGCCAAATAATATCGGGCAAGCTGATATTTCCCCCCATCATTTTTTGCATAAGTGGTTTACTGCCCACCCACAAGGAACCAAGCAGTAATAAGGTGGAAATCCAATAAATACCGGTAGGTTTCCATTTAATAAACCAGGGATTATGGAAGAAGAGGGTAGCCCCGCCTAAAACTAAAATTATCGCAAAACTAATGATATGCATTTTTTCATAACGTTGATATTTCAACCTATGCACAATCACTTGAAGTAACGAGGCAACGATGGCTACTGCCGTGGCAGTATAAATCCCATAGAGCTTGTAACAAATGAAAAAAAGTAAAATGGGGAAAAAATCAAATAATAGTTTCATTGCTTAACCAATGCTTAACAATATAGTAAGTATAACACACGATTTTAAATGTTCTTGCAAGGGGTTACCCAATTTGAATTTGTTGCCCGGGTTTTAGAAATTTAGCGTTAAGTTGAGGATTTAGGCGTAACAAATTATTTACTTTTGTATGATTTAATTTTGCGATCATACTCAATGAATCACCTTTTTTGACAATATAGGTGCCAGTTGCGTTGTTGTGTTTCCAGATTATGAGTTGTTGACCGGCACGTATTCCTTGATTTTTAGCTAATTTATTCCATTGACGTATATCCTGGTCTTTTACTTCATATTTTTTCTCAATAGAGGCGAGGGAGTCATTTTTCTGTACTATATGTATGATTTTATATTGCTTTGACGGTATAAAATGAGATTCTTTAGATGCTACCTGTGAGGTCTCGCTCGGTACTACATTCTTGCTACTTGGAATTAATATAGATTGTCCTTTTTTTACGGAATTCGACTTAAGCTGATTTAATTCTTTAATTAAATTGACAGTAGTATGATATTTTTGTGCAATTAATACCAAGTTATCTCCTGCGCTCACTTGATGGTGGGTCAGACTCACTCTCTTATCTTCTGGGAGGTTCGCTAAATTACGGCTGAAGTCTTCTACTTTATCCGCGGGAATGAGCAATTTATAGGGTCTGTAAGGCGGTGTCGCCCAACGATTAAAGCCTGGATTTAATTTTATTAGTTCTTTGTAGGAAATGCCGGCAAGTTTTGCCGCGTGATTTAAGTCAATCTGGCTTCCAATATTTACTTCCTCAAAATAGGGAACGTGGGGAATATCAGGCAATTCCACCTTATAACGTTGCGGATTTTGAATTATTTCAGCCAGCGCTAATAGTCTGGGAATATAAGCACGTGTTTCTTCCGGGACGGGTAAAGACCAAAAGCTGACTTTCGCTCTTTGGGGACTATTTTTTATACTTTTAGCAATTGTTCCTTCACCGGAATCATAAGCGGCGATAGCTAATAGCCAATCCCCACTAAAGTAATTGTTTAAATAACTTAAATAATTAAGTGCGGCATCAGTTGAAGAACCAATACTTCGTCTGCCGTCATACCACCAATCACGTTTTAAACCTAAATCCGTACCTGTTCCCGGCATTAACTGCCATAAACCAGCAGCACCCGCCCCCGAATAAGCAAAGGGATCGTAAGCACTTTCAATCATTGGAATAAGTGCCAATTCCCCGGGGAGGTGTCTTTTTTTAATTTCAGTGACGATATGATAAATATAAGGTTCTGATTGCGCTAATTTACGTAAGTAACTTGGGTGAGACACTAACCACAGTAATTGGTTTTGTACTTCAGGTTGGCTTGTAGAATGGTTGAGTCTAAATTCTTTGCGTACTACATCCCATACATTCATCGCATATTGGGCTTTTACTGTAGGGGTTATTAAACAAAAGCCAAGTAAAATAAAGAATAAATTATTTAAAATCAGTGACTTAAACTTCAATGTTACTGCCTGTGTTTATAAAAGAGGTTGAAGTCTACTAAAAAAAAGCTATTAAATAAACCCTTTTGGATTTAATTTGCACCAATAGGTGTTGTTTTTATCTGATTGCTTATTGAATCGCTATTTGTGTCACTTCGAAATTATGGTTATAGCGCCATAATTTTAATTTATGGATGTAAGGCCATATTTTGACTTTATGGCTATACAGCCATATAATTATTGTAAACCTATTATTAAGTAAGAATTATGGAGCAACTTATAACTTCTTTACATACTCTTGGGACGGTAATTAAACGCCGGCGTAAAGCCCAAAAGTTAACACAAACGCAAGCCGGTATTGCATTTAATATTGATCAAGGTACTTTATCTAGTATAGAACAGGGCGCAGGCGGAACACGCCTCACGACCTTATTTCGTGTTTTAGCCGCCCTGGACTTGGAAATGGTTATTCGCCCAAAAAAACCAAACGAAAGAGACAATGAGGAACAATGGTAATGGGGCGGAAGCGATTTTATTCTGAGTTATATGTATATATGAATGGACTAGAGGTAGGGCGCCTAAGAAGAGAATCTTTAGGGCAATTAATTTTTCAATATAATGATGACTGGCTAAATAGTGAGATTGCCCGCCCGATTAGTTTATCAATGCCATTAACCGAAGTTCCCTATAAGGGCTATGTTGTAGAGTGTTATTTTGAAAACCTCTTACCAGATAACGATATTATTCGAAACAGAATACAAAAACGCTTCCATACTTCCTCTACACAATGCTTTGATTTACTTTCCTACATCGGGAAAGATTGTGTAGGGGCCTTGCAATTACTCACTACGCCATTAGAGGCAAATATCAAAAAAATATGTGCAGTGTCTATTAAGGAAGATGATATTGCCACATTGTTGAAAGGATATGAGACAGCTCCGCTAGGAATGCATGCCAATTCAGAATTTAGGATATCTATTGCCGGCGCACAAGAGAAAACTGCCCTGCTTTGGTATCAAGATCAGTGGTGTTTACCACAAGGTACAACTCCCACCAGTCATATAATTAAATTACCTATCGGGAAAATTATTCATGCAGGAATTGATTTATCTGAAAGTATTGAAAATGAATGGCTATGTTTACAAATATTATCAGCTTATGGATTGCCCGTTAATCATGCGGAAATAGTGCAATTTGCAGATACCAAAACCTTGGTGGTTCAGCGCTTTGATAGAGTATGGGCGCAATCAGGGGAGTGGATAATACGCCTACCGCAAGAAGATTTTTGCCAAGTGCTCGCCATTCCTCCAGGCTTAAAATACGAGTCTGACGGAGGTCCCGGCATAAAATCGATAATGGATATACTGCAAAATGCTGAACAGGCAGTAATAGAACGAGAGAAATTCTTTAAAACTGTCTTCTTATTTTGGGTATTAGGTGCAATTGATGGCCATGCAAAAAATTTTAGTATTTTATTAAAAGCAGAAGGAAGATTTTCGTTAACCCCGATATATGATGTTATGTCAGCTTATCCTTTAGCAGAAAAACGTGAACTAGAGTGGAAAAAGTTAAAAATGGCTATGGCTTTGCGATCATCAACAACTCATTATACGTGGGAGACTCTACTAATTCGCCATTGGCTTACTATGGCAAGAAAATGCAATTTTCCAGAACAAAAAATGAAAGAAATAATCGTTAGTACTTTTGATAAGATGGAGGATGTAATAGCCCAAGTAGAAAAAAAACTACCCTCAAACTTTCCATTGCAAATGAGCGAGGCTATTTTTGCTGGTATGCGAAAAATTAAAGCTCGCTTTGGTGCCTCTCAAACGTAACCCAGGTTAAAAATTATCTTTTAATTCTCTTAATTTTTTAAAAATTGCAAAGGAATCTTTTGAGTCAATGCCTTGTATTTCTGCGAAGTCTTTTAATGTCTCGTGATCAGTACGCAGAAAAGGATTGATTTTTTTTTCCAATCCAATGGTTGAGGGAAGTGAACATTTTATCGAGCTTTTTTCTAAATAATTTAAATATTCTTCAATGGCAGGATTACCAGGCTCGACAGTTTGCGCGAATAATAAATTTTTTTTGGTGTATTCATGGCCACAAAATATTTGGGTATCTTGCGGTAATTTTTTTAACAGGTTCAAAGAATGAAAAAGTTGCTCATATGTGCCATCAAATACGCGGCCACAACCAGCAGAAAATAAGGTGTCGCCACAAAAAAGCCACCGCTTAATGGGTTCTTGATAGCAAACATGGGTTGATGTATGTCCTGGTATATTTAATACACGAAAATCATGGCTATCAATATGAATAATTTGTTCTTCTTTAATAGGGGTGTAGGTATAAGGAATCCTGGGATCTTTGGGCGCGTATATAATAGTTTTGGGGTAAAATTTCAAAAGTTCAGTTACTCCACCAATATGATCGGGATGGTGATGCGTAAGAAAGATGGCATCCAGATGCAGTTTGTTCTTTTTTAAATACTCAAGAACAGGCTGAGCTTCTCCAGGATCTACGCAGGAAGCGGAGTGGGTTTGTTCATTTACGATGGTCCAAATGTAATTATCCGTGAAAGCTTCCAAGCCAATTACGTTCATAAATTCTCCTTAATAAAGGACTTTTAAACACCATTTCTCAACAATGACGAGCAAAACGCGTAGCTGCTATGATAAAATAAATATAGGTTGGGGCGCCCACCTGCTTAGAAAGCTTCAAGCTTTTATAGAAAAAGAAGACTTCCCCGGGTTAAAAAATTTCATTAAAGTCTTTAAAGCAATTTCCATTTTTTCTGCAAGAATAAAAGGAGGGTTTATTAGCCATAAGCCGCACCCATACATTCCTTTGCCATGCGGGGTATGAACAAACTCCATATTTAAAGTGTTTCTTACCGATAATGCTTCTAATCCCTTAGTAAGCTTACTATTTAATTGCTGATCTACGAGTGGGTACCATAAACAATATACTCCCGTGGCAAATCTTTTTACTCCTTCCTGTATAGCTAAAGGAATTTGTCTATAGTCATCTTTTATTTCAAAGCTGGGATCTATAAATATTACGCCTCTTTTCTCTGCAGGAGGAAGTAATGCTTTTATTTGCTCCAAGCCATTTTTTTGCTCTATAGAAACTTTTTTGCCGAGGCGGTTGATGGTCTTTAATGTGCTATATTCTTGCGGGTGTAATTCACAGCAGACTATTCGGTCAAAGCTGCGTAAAAGATGCATGGCAAAGGTTGGTGAACCCGGGTAGATGGAAAGTTGGGATGTGGGATTCACCGCCTCAATAGTATCCATATACGTGTCAAATACAGGCGGCAGATTGCTTTTTTCCTGCCATAACAATTCAATCCCAAATTTTGCTTCTCCTGTTTTTTGTGCTTGTTTATCATTTAAATCATAAAGCCCTTTTCCTGCATGGGTTTCTAAATAAAATAGCGGTTTATCTTTTTGCGTTAAATAGTCTAATAAAAGAGTCAAACAAAGATGTTTAACCACATCAGCAAAGTTGCCAGCGTGGTAGCCGTGTTGATAACTTAACATAAGGAAATGGAGTGTGAGTTTCTCTTTAGTATAAATCCTAAAAGGTAAAATACAGAAATAATTTTCGTGCACTATACTTTTGATAAGAATGCAATTTGTGGAGTCTTAAATGAGCTTGCATAAAGATTATGACGATAATCAATCTTTTTCTGATTTTAATATGGAAGAGGAAGAAAAGATTGATGACAAAATCGAAGATTCCGATCACAAAAAGAAAGTTCGGAAATTGCTGGAAGAGAGGCTGGAACGTAAGCGTCTTAAAGAAGAACTAGAAGATGAATTGGAAGGGGAGTTTGATTGGGATGATGTGGAGTAAGCTCAGTGTGTAACATTTTCTCTTACTAACATGTGTGGCTCCGCTTGTTTTGCTCACAAAATAATATCACACTGCCAATTACTGCTGCAGGCATGGTAAATAGATTTAATACAGGTATAAAACTGGCCAGATTGATAATAGATCCAAAACCTAAAGACAATAATTTATATTGTTTTATTTTTTCCTGCATTTCACCAAAGCTGTTCAAATTGTTATCCATGGCAAAATCCTGATATTGCACACTAAGCATCCAAGCATTAAAAAAGAACCATATGAATGGGTAAACAGGTTGAATGAATGGAACAAAAAATAAAAGTAGCAGGGCAATAAATCGCGGAAAAAAGTATCCCAGGAATTGCATTTGCCGCTTAATGCTACGCAGAGTAATTTGCATAAAAGAAAGAGAGGGAATTTCGCTTTTGAATAGTGCTAATTGTGCTCTTTCTGCCAATAAGCCATTAAAAGGTGCTGCAACGATATTAAAGAGAACGGTGAACATGGACAAAAAAAGTAAAAAAGTACTAATGAAAAGCACTACCACTAAAAACCCATGAAGAAAACTTAACCAGGCAGGTAATTGTTTTATATAGTAATCAGCAAACGGAAACAAATAATGGTAAAGGAGGAAAAATAAACCAGTAAAGAGTAAGAAATTAAACAATATAGGTAAAACCACAAAGCGTTTTAAACCGGGAGTGAGAAGATGTTTCGCCCCACGAAATAAATAACCTGCTCCCTGGAAAAAATCACCCATAATTACTCCATGTTATGTGCATATGCTTTAAAGGTATTTTGTAGTAAGGTCGCAATGGTCATTGGGCCTACGCCGCCCGGAACAGGAGTAAGCCAAGAAACTTTATTTTTTGCCAAGGCGAAATCTATGTCGCCGCGCAATTTTCCTTCAGCGAGTCGATGAATGCCTACGTCAATAACTATTTGATGTGACTGCAACCATTCAGCAGGAACCACATTAATAACGCCTGTGGCTACTACAATAATTTCAGCTTTTTTTACATGCTCTTCTAAATTTCTCGTACGGCGATGGCAAATAGTAACGGTCGCTTTTGCATTTAAAAATTCTAAAGCCATCGGTCTTCCAACTATAATAGATGCACCTATAACTACCACATTTTTTCCAGCCAACTGTATATTGTAATGCTGTAATAATTGAATGATTCCATAAGGTGTACAAGGCCTTAAGAAAGGTTCCCCTTGTGCAAGTTTCCCCATGTTAAAAGGATGAAAACCGTCTACATCTTTTAGTGGTGAAACACACTCCAGAATTTTTTGGGTATTAATTTGAGAGGGGAGAGGAAGTTGAATAAGAATCCCATCGATGTTTTCTGACTGATTTAACTGCTCAATTAATGTAATAAGTTCACTTTCTTTGATATTTTCCGGTAAATCGTAGGCATGGGAAGTAATACCAATTTCTTCGCATGCTCTACGTTTGTTATCTACATATATTTTTGAAGCGGGGTTACTTCCAATTAATAGAACTGCAAGAGCAGGAAGCCTATATCCTTTTTCTTTATAGGCTTCAATTCTATTCTTTAGTTCAGCTCGCATCAAAGCAGATACTTTTTTTCCTTCCAATAAGGAGCAAGTCATATATCTTTACTTAAATTTCGCAAAACATAATGAAGAATTCCGCCATGTCGGTAATACTCTAATTCATTCGCCGTATCAATCCGACAAAGCACTTCAATTTCTTGGTCACTACCATCTGATTTATGAATAATAACCTTTACCAAAGCGCCTGCGCGTAATGAATCGTTTACGTCAATGCTTACTCTTTCATCTCCGGTTAATCCTAATGTTTTACGCGTCGTCCCGGGTAAAAATTGCAGTGGTAGGACTCCCATACCAATTAAATTTGAGCGGTGAATTCTTTCAAAACTCTCGGTTAAAACGGCTTTTACTCCCAATAAATTGGTACCTTTTGCCGCCCAATCGCGCGAGGAACCTGTACCATATTCTTTGCCCGCAATAATTACGAGATCCTGATGATCTTTTTGGTAAAGCATAGAGGCGTCGTAAATAGGCATGGTTTCATTCGTTGGAATATAGCGCGTGTAGCCGCCTTCCACGCCAGGGGTCATCTCATTGCGAATACGGATATTTGCAAAAGTACCCCGCATCATTACCTCATGGTTCCCACGTCGCGAACCATAGGAGTTAAAATCCTTTTCTTCTACCCCGTGCTCTCTTAAGTATAAGCCTGCTGGGGAGTTCGCTTTAATGGAACCTGCTGGAGAGATGTGATCGGTGGTAATAGAGTCGCCCAATAAAGCTAAGACATATGCTTTATTTACTGACTTAATAGGTGCAGGTTGCGGCTGTAAATCATCAAAGAAGGGAGGATGCTGAATATAAGTTGAGTCGGCATTCCAACTATACGTACTGCTATCGTTTGTCTGAATATTTTGCCAGTGCTCATCGCCTTTAAATACTTCGGCATATTCTTTACGAAACATGCTGTCCTTTACTTTAGCGACTTCGCTTGCAATTTCGTTATTGGTGGGCCAAATATCTTTTAAAAATATTTCATTACCTGCTTTGTCAATGCCTATCGGATCTTTGCTTAAATCAATGGTAGTAGTTCCGCATAATGCATAAGCAACTACTAATGGAGGAGAAGCTAACCAGTTGGCTCTTACTTGAGGATGTACACGGCCTTCAAAATTCCTGTTACCTGAGAGAACAGAGCAGACAACTAAATCATGTTCACTAACACTTTTTCCAATAGCGGGAGGTAGGGGCCCTGAGTTACCTATACAAGTTGTACATCCATAGCCCACTAAATTAAAGCCAAGCTGGTCAAGATACGTTTGCAAACCCGCATTTTTTAAGTAGTCAGTAACCACCTTTGAACCGGGCGCCAGGGAAGATTTTACCCAAGGTTTTCGTTGCAGGCCTTTTTCAATCGCTTTTTTTGCTACTAAACCGGCCGCCATTAAAACGCTCGGGTTTGAAGTGTTTGTACAGCTAGTAATAGCTGCAATAACTACATCGCCGTGACGTAAAGTAAAATCTTCGTTTTCTACTGCAAATTCTTTATTCTTTTCTTCTTTTTTGTTTGCTTGCTCCAGGAATAAATTAAACTCGGCAGGCAATGTTTTTAAATTTACTTTATCTTGAGGGCGTTTAGGGCCGGCTAATGAAGGCTCTACAGAACTCAAATCAAGAGAAACGGTGTCAGTAAATAGCGGTTCTTCGCTGTTAGCATCAAACCAAAGACCTTGTGCTTTACAGTAAGCTTCAACTAAAGCTACTGTTTGCTCGTCTCTTCCAGTTAAACGTAAATATTGTATGGTTTCAGCATCAACCGGGAAGAACCCACAAGTAGCGCCATACTCGGGTGCCATATTGGAAATAGTCGCTCGATCGGCTAAAGGTAACTCTGCTAGTCCTGGACCATAAAATTCAACAAATTTTCCTACCACCCCTTTTTGGCGAAGCATTTGGGTAACAGTGAGCACCAAGTCTGTAGCTGTAATGCCTTCCTTAAGCTTTCCAGTTAAGCGAAAACCAATTACTTCAGGGATTAGCATAGAGACAGGCTGACCTAACATGGCGGCTTCTGCTTCAATGCCGCCTACGCCCCAACCTAACACTCCCAAGCCATTAATCATGGTAGTGTGGGAGTCAGTACCAACTAAAGTGTCTGGGTAAGCATATAACTCATTATTTATTTCACAATTCCAAACTGTTTTAGCCAAATATTCAAGGTTTACTTGATGACAGATTCCCGTGCCAGGAGGAACCACTTGAAAATTAGAAAAAGCTTTCTGACCCCAACGTAAAAATTCGTAGCGTTCTTTATTGCGTTCTATCTCTAAGGATGTGTTCACCTCTTTAGCATCCTTACTTGCGAATTTATCGACCATAATAGAATGGTCGATAACTAAATCCACAGGAGAAAGAGGTGAAATTTTTTGAGGGTTTCCACCCAGTTTGGCAATAGCGGCACGCATAGCTGCCAAATCGACTACCGCGGGAACCCCGGTAAAATCTTGCATAAGTACACGTGCGGGCCGATAGGCAATTTCATGCTGGGAGGTTTTGGTGACTAACCATTCAGAGATTGCTTTAATGTCTTCAGTAGTAACGGTATTCCCATCTTCAAAGCGCAATAAATTTTCAAATAATACTTTTAAGGAGTAAGGTAAGCGGGTAATACCCGGAAAATGATTTTTTTCTGCTTCTGGAATGCTGTAATAAACATACGTTTTATCGTTTACTTTCAAGTGGCGACGCGTTGAAAGACTATCTTGACCTACCTTCATATTCACTCCTGAAAACAAAAACGCAATCATAGCTGAAAATTGACAAATTTTCATGTAAGAGAGAAGTAAAAAAATAGAGGAGGCTATTAATCTGAAGGTAGGTCAATGCCAATTTACAATTGCATATCTTTTTGCTTTTTAAAAGGAGAGGACTTAGACCAAAGGCCTACATTCAAATCCTTCAGGGTAAGAATGTGGCCTTGCGGTCAATTTGCATAATCAATACCAATTGTAACCGTAACCATAACCACAGGTGTTACAGGAAGGTACTGTGCAGCATGCAGAAGCAGTTGAAACATAAGTAGCGGTGGGACAACCATTACCACAAGCACCGAAACCGCATCCCGTAAGGGTGATAGTTGCAGCGATTAAAACCAAAGGTAAAAGTAACTTTCTCATAATAGCATCCTTGTCTTGTAGAGATGTATTGTAATTATACAACCATAATATAAAATAGACAAATTGGTTGAACAATGCTCTATAATTGAAGGGAATGATTTAATTTAGGATGAATTATGAATATATTAAATGGATTAAGCAGACTCATTCTTCTTGTTTCATTGCTATTTTTAGTAATGACTTCTGCTACAAATGCAAAAGCAGAAGTGGTAAATCGCTATGTAGCAGGTACCACGGCTAATCAATTAGCTTGGTGGGGTCCACGCTATTACAGGCCTTATTATCGCCCAGTTTATTATGGTCCCCGTTGTAAGAGAACTTGTGTTTACAATACTTGGGGAAAGCCCGTAAATTGCTTTACTCGTTGTGTGTATTAAATTCCTATGCTTCTATACAGGTTGACCCTTGAGGCTCAACCTGATTTATTTTATACAGTACGTAGAGTCAGTACGTCGCACTTGGCATGCGTTACCACTGCATGAGCGGTGCTTCCTAAAAAAGCTGGTAAATGTTCAGGCGTATGGCTCCCTATAATGATGAGGTTACAGCCCAGGTCGATGGCTTTGTTAAGCACATGCATTTTGATTGATCCTACTTCAACAAATTGTTGTTTTTTAGGAATATTTAAAGCGTCCCCTAATACACTCATGACTGCCATGGCATCTTCTTTCACCGGGTGATCAAACTCGGCAAAGCCCAATCCTTGTGCGAGCTGCAAAGTTGGTGGTGGTTCAATGACGTGGAGTAAATATAATTTAGCGTTGAATTTATGAGCTATTTCTAACGCTTTTTTACACAAAGGGAAATGATTCTCTCTTAAATCGGTAGCTAATAAAATATCCGTGTACACGAAAACTCCTAAAATTGAAAGGTCGCTTCAAGGTCCGACCTTCTCTGGTTATCCCCTAATTAAGACAGGTGGGTTGATAGGCCTAACAGTGCTTAATACCAAGTCTGGGATTTATTAAATCAGTTTAATTCATTGAGAATAAAATAAAAGCTAATTTTTGCAATCCTTTATAAACTTCCTAGCTTTAGTCAAATAATCAAAAATGGGTTTTCCATTGGGTAAAACAAGGTTTGGAGCCAGTTCAAATAAAGGCTGTAAAACAAAATCTCGCGCAGCCAGAAAGGGGTGGGGGATAATCAAATTTTTTTGACGAATAACTTTATCCCCATATAATAATAAATCGATATCCAATGTTCTTGGTCCCCATTTTTTTTTCCATATTTTTTTATGTTTTTTTTCTATTTCCACGCAAAACTTCATTACATCATTGGGTGAAAGATGCGTTTTAATACAAACTACCATATTTTGATAATGGGGTTGAAATCCAAAACCACAAGGCTCGCTTGCGTATAAACCAGAAGAAGACAGAATGTGTGTTTTGGGCAAATTACCAATCGATTTCACCGCGCGCCTTAGTTGGCGTTGCGGATGAGCCAAATTACTCCCCAAACCTAAAAAACAGATAGTCATTCGGATGGTTTTGGTTTGGGTTTAGGCTTTCGTTTTCTGGGCTTACGCATTGGTGTTTCGGGAAGCTCGGCAATCATTTTATGCTGTATTTCCTCGTCCATTTCCTGGAAGGTTGTCCACCATTGAGCAAGCTCTAAGGATTCGTTACCAGCAAGTGCCCTTAGGGCTAAAAAGTCAAAAGCAGCGCGGAAACGAGGATGTTGTAATAAATTAAAAGGCCGATTGCCTGTACGTTTTGAGAAACGAAATTGCATAATCCAAATTTCTCGCATTACCTGTGTGTATCTTTTAGGAATGGTAATTGATTTATTTTGTTCAGATATTACAAAAGACATGGCTTTTTCTAGTGCAGGCAAAGGGGATAAACCTTCCTCTCTTAATTTTTCTGCTTTGTTAATTAAAGGAAACCAAAGTAAAACGGCAAATAAAAAAGCAGGGGTAATCGGTTTGCCTTCTTTTATGCGGGTATCCGTATTTTCCAATGCAATTCCTAACAGGGCTTTCACTGGATAATCATCGTCTAAAAGAGCCGCCGTTAACGGGAAAAGATATTGAAAAAGGCCAAAGTCCACCATCATTCGGTGAACCGATTCTGCTTCTCCACATTGGAAAAGCTTTGTCATTTCATCAAAGAGGCGCGAACCTGAAACATGCGTTATAAGATGACTAAGTGTGTAAAGGGGAGCTGCTGTATCTTCGGCTATTTCAAAATGTAGTTTGGCGCTAAAACGAATGGCCCGTAACATACGCACAGGGTCTTCCTGATATCTTTTATTTGGATCGCCGATGATACGAATAATTTTATCGTGGATATCTTGCACTCCACCGGTATAGTCAACAATCGAGGAGTCATCAATGTTGTAATACAAGGAATTTACTGTGAAGTCGCGCCTAAATGCATCTTCTTCCAGCGTTCCATAAACATTATCACGAATAAGCATGCCTTTATCATTGGTCAGCTGGAGCGTGTCTTGAGGCTCATGGCCACGAAAAGTGGCAACCTCAATAATCTCTCGATGAAACAACATGTGCACTAATTTAAATCGTCTTCCAATAATGCGGGCATTGCGAAATAAATTTTTTATTTGAGTGGGGGTTGCATTCGTGGCCACATCAAAGTCTTTAGGTGCTTTACGTAACAGTAAATCACGTACACTGCCACCCACAAGATATGCTTCAAAACCTGCGCTATTTAGTCTATTTAATACTTTTAGCGCATTAATGCTGATATCTGTTTTTGAAATGTGATGCTGTGTGCGGGGTATAATATGTATATTTGTACTTTGCTTTCCAGATTTCTTTTTCTTTCTGGATTTACGCAACAGCTTTTTAATTATCTTTATGATTTGACTTCACCAGTAAAAAATCTAACTCTTTGGAATTATAGCGAAGCAATAAAAGAATGTGAATGAGCTAAAAAAGAGGAAAAGACTTACTTCCTCATAAATATACATAAAAAAAATAAAAATGCTGCTTTTGGGGCGAGGTGGGTTTTGGGAAAATAAGCCAGGAATTAGCGGCCCTGGTGAATTTTATTATATTCCGATAGGCAAACATAATCGAACAAAAATAGCATTTTGGAGTTTCTTGGGTATGTGTAACAATGATGATTTTGGCTTTTGGTGAATTTCAATGGATTGGTTAGATATAATCCTTAGCTTATCCGCCCTTATCATTCTAGAGATAGTACTCGGTGTTGATAATTTGGTTTTCCTTTCTATTTTAACGGAGCGGCTTCCTCGGGAAAAAAGAAAAAAAGCAAGACGTTGGGGGTTAACTTTTGCTTGGGTAACCCGCTTATTATTGCTAGCTTCAGCTAGTTTATTAGTTAAAATGACTACGCCTCTTTTTACTATAAGCGATTTTAGTCTTTCCATTCGTGACTTATTTCTTTTCATTGGCGGTGGTTTTTTAATAACAAAAGCTACGCAGGAAATTCACTACGAAGTGGTGCAAGATGAAGAAACATTACGATCTTCTACAAAAGTAAGAGCTACTTTTTGGGGCGTGGTGACTCAAGTTGCAGTCATGGATATTATTTTTTCCCTCGACAGTGTTCTAACAGCGGTTGGATTAACGGATCATTTTGAAATTATGGCCATCGCCATAACGATTGCCATATTGGTGATGATATTTGCTAGCGAGTCTGTTAGTGCTTTTATTGAAAAATACCCGACAATTAAAATGTTAGCTTTAAGTTTTCTTATTTTAATTGGAATGGTGCTAGTTGCTGACAGCTTTGGTTATCATATTCCACGCGGTTATATTTATTTTTCTATGGGCTTTTCTCTTGGCGTAGAAACTTTGAACTTAGTTAAACAAGGGCGCAGAAAGCGTAAAAAAACAAAATGATGTTATGGGTTAAAGCTTTTCATATTATTGCTATGGTGGCTTGGTTTGCAGGCCTTTTTTATTTGCCGCGCTTATTTGTTTATCATTCGGGCACAGAGGAGCAACAAGGGAGTGCCCGTTTTAAAATTATGGAGCGCCGATTGTATTATGGCATTATGTGGCCAGCGGCTATCCTTACAACCATTTTAGGCTTATTACTAGTCTTTTTTAATCTGGAATATTATAGCAAAGCAGGGTGGCTCCATGCCAAAGTAATGTTTGTTTTATTGTTATGGGGATATCATTTTTACTGCGGCTATTTTTTAAAGCGTTTTAGGAGAGATAACAATAAGCACAGCGAAAGATTTTTTCGCATTTACAACGAAATACCCACTGTATTACTTATTGTTATTGTAATTTTGGTTGTGGTAAAACCTTTTTAAATTATTCTATTTCTACCATTTCAAAATCTTCTTTGGCAGCACCGCAATCTGGACAAAACCAGTTTTCTGGGACATCTTCCCAGAGTGTCCCCGCTTCAATCCCATCTTCTGGCCATCCTTCGGCTTCGTCATAAATAAAACCGCAAATTACACAAATATATTTTTTATAAGGGTGCATACTAACTCGCTTAAATTACTATGTTACTAAATTGTATATAGTGCTGATATACCTAAATAATTACTCGAAAGTTTTTGATTTGTATCAATTCCAAATTGATTGGTATTGAGCTCTTGATAATGGGTATAAAAGTAATCAAGACCAATTCCGACATTATTCGTTAAAGCGTAGTTTAGGCCTAAACCTATACGTCCGCCTACTTTATTTTCTGTTTCATCAATTGTTGGGACCGTTGTAGCGGGTTGATAAAAACTAAGTTGACTGAATGACAAGCCTGTACGTACATATAATAACCAAGTTTCATTAAAACGGTAACCGGGCAATAGGTCAAAGGTAACCAAGTCTTTCACCCGTAAGCGGTCATTGAAAGTGGGGATGCCAGGGTATATCCCTGCTACTCCATTTACTGTAGTAGAGCGTCTTGGTAAATAAGTACCAATTTCACCCGCAAGATAAAACCCTAAATCGTTGGTAGCGCCATACCCTAAAAATAAACCGCCTAAAAAACTTTTTTCGGTAGGTTTTTTTGAAAAAGCTCCCCCCGTAGATAAATTATTCAGTCGAAAGGAATAACTATCGGAAACTCCGCCCAACCCAATTCCACCATAAACGCCGTCGCGACTGCTTGCCAAGGAACTGCCGGAAAGTAAAAACCCAATACTGCTTGCCAATAAAATAGTAGTTTTATACATATTATCTCCCCAGAGTCCTTATTTATTGCTGGGATTATTAAAAAAAAGAGATAGTAATGCAAGACCTGAGGTTTATACCTGAACCATCCAACAAATGGGCATTAGAATGGCCAGGCCTTTCGGCTCAACCTACATTCATATAAAATACCCTTATGCCCAAAATTCATAAAAAATCCGATGACTACTTCCCATTTATTATTTCAAGAAGCGAAAAATATCATTCCTGGCGGAGTGAACTCTCCCGTACGTGCATTCAAAGGTGTTGGCGGCGAGCCGATTTTTTTTTCCCGCGGAGAGGGGGCTTATTTAATAGATGCAGATGAGAAAACCTATATTGATTATGTAGGTTCTTGGGGGCCGCTTATTCTTGGGCACTGTCATCCAGCGGTTATTAATGCTGTCAGTGTGGCGCTTCACAATGGAATGAGTTTCGGCGCTCCTACTGCTCTTGAGATTGAATTGGCTAAGAAAATCATTCAATTAATGCCTGCTGTTGAAAAAGTTCGCATGGTTAATTCGGGTACTGAAGCAACGATGACTGCCATCCGATTGGCTCGAGGATTTACCAAAAAAAATAAAATTATTAAATTTAATGGCTGTTATCATGGCCATAGTGATGGTTTATTAGTAAAAGCAGGGTCCGGGGTATTAACATTAGGTATTCCCTCCACACCTGGTATACCTCCGAGTATTACTGAGCATACTTTAGTTGCTGATTTTAATGATTTATCACATGTTGAAGCCCTTTTTGAAAAATACAAGGAGGATATTGCCGCCATCATTATTGAACCTATTGCTGGTAATATGGGTTTTGTTTTACCTAAAAATGGATTTTTGCAGGCTTTACGTGATCTTTGTACCCAACACCAATCATTACTTATTTTTGATGAAGTGATGACTGGTTTTAGAGTGGGCTTAGGTGGTGCGCAAGAATATTATAAAGTCACGCCGGATTTAACAACATTAGGAAAAGTAATCGGGGGAGGGATGCCTGTGGGAGCAATTGGAGGAAAGGCAGAAATTATGAGCTTTCTTGCTCCTGAGGGTCCAGTCTATCAAGCAGGTACACTTTCTGGTAATCCGTTAGCGATGGCAGCAGGATTGGCTACGCTAAAAGAAATAGAAAAACCTGGTTTTTATACTAAGCTGGGCGAAACAAGTGATGCATTAGTTCAATCTCTAGCAGATGTGGCAGAGAAGTTAGGGATTCCGTTCTGGGCTAAATCGTTAGGAGGGATGTTTGGCTTCTGTTTTACGAACCAAGACGAAATCAGAGGCTATGCTGATGTGGCTGCTTCCGATGAAGCATTATTCAAAGCTTTTTATCATGGCATGTTAGCGCAAGGAATTTATTTTGCTCCTTCTTTATTTGAAGCAGGATTTGTTTCCAGTGCACATGGAAATAAGGAAATTGAGAAAACTCAAGAGGCCGCAGAAAAAGTGTTAACCCAGTTAAAAAGACAGTGAGCCACCCTTTTGAAATGATTGAGCCAGCCACGCTGGCTTGGAAAAATAAACTTCCCTATGCCGTTTTATTCGATGATATTTATTTTTCGGAAGCCGGGATGGAAGAAGCCGAATATATATTTATTACCGGCAATAACTTACTTGAGCGTTGGAAGGAAGTAGAAGATCTGTTTATTATTGGCGAGACCGGATTTGGAACGGGTCTTAACTTTTTGGTCACTTGGCATTTATGGAAAAAATTTGCACCTGAAAACGCCAGCCTTTATTACTACTCCTGTGAAAAACACCCCTTAAGAAAATCCGATCTCCAGAAAGTGCTTGCCTTATGGCCCGGCTTAAAAAATGAAGCACACGCCTTACTGCAACAATATCCTCTATTAACACCTGGATATCATCTAATTTCTTTAGATGATGGCAAAATAAATTTAGTGCTCATGTTTGGAGATGCTACCGCTAATTTTCGTCAGTTACTCCATAGCGGGGACGCCGAATTTGAGCCAATTATTCACCAAACTCCAGTGGATGCTTGGTATTTAGATGGATTTTCACCCGATAAAAATAAGTTTATGTGTACTGCAGAGCTTTTTTCAACGTTGAACTTACTTTCAAGTAAAGATACTACCTTTGCTACTTTTACTTCCGCATGTACAGTAAAAAGGGATTTGGAAAAAGCGGGGTTTTTGGTAACTAAAAGAAAAGGGTTTGGAAGCAAAGGAGAAATGCTGATAGGGAAATATGAGAAGTCATTAAGCTGGTCTCGGCCCCGCTTTACTCCTTGGCATAGAGCTCCATCATTTAATCCTGTTAGTAAAGAAGCAATTGTTTTAGGAGCTGGCCTTGCCGGTTGTTTTACTGCCTATGCTTTAGCAAGGAGAGGATGGAAAGTAAAGCTTATTGATGCGGAGCCGTCTTTTGCTCAAGGAGCTTCAGGTAATCAGCAAGCCATTTTATATCCAAAACTTTCTGCCTATCGCTCACCGTTTACAGAGTTTATGCTCGCCTCTTATTTATATGCTATTCGGTTTTATAAACAGATTTCTGAGCTAAGATTAGGAGAGTTAAAAGGTATTTTACAAGTCGCTTATACTGAAAAAGAAGCCAAAGCCCAGGAAAGTTTAAGAAATTGGTTCACATTTTTTCCTGAACTAGGGAAATTAGTCAGCTCCGAAGAAGCATCATTTTTGGCAGGAATTACTCTTCAGCGAGAAGGCATGTTTATAAAACAATCAGGGTGGATCAATATACCCATGCTTTGTGAATTGCTAATTGAGAGTTCTAATATTACCTTTCTCCCCAATCTTTATATTTCCGAGGTCGATTTTGAGGATAATGTTTGGCATGTTGGAGAACAAACCGCTGAAACTTTAATTATCGCCAATGGTTATCAAGCCAATCAGTTTGCCAGTACAAAGTACTTAGAAATTAAACCCATTCGGGGGCAAACTACCCAAATTTTTTCCAATAAAATATCCGCCAATTTAAAAATACCGCTCTGTGGAGAAGCTCATATTATCCCCTCTTTGCACGGGAAGCATAATATAGGCGCAACGTATCATTCAGGTGTAAGTGATATGGTTTCCACGCAAGAAGATGACCAGGCTAATATAAAAAGGTTAGAACAGCTAAGTAACAATCAAATTTGGTCCAACCAAGTCCACTCTCAATGGGTGGGGGTAAGGGGCGCTACTACCGATTATTTGCCTTTGGTAGGAGCAGTTCCAATAGCGTCCGAATTCTTACATACCTATCAAGGTTTAAGCTCAAATTCAAACCGTTGGATTGGCAAACTTGCCCGTTATTACCCTGGCTTGTTTATATGTGCAGCATTTGGATCGCGAGGCCTTACTACTATTCCATTAAGCGCAGAATGGTTAGCCGCCTTCATTAATCAGGAACCAAGCTGTCTTCCGCGTAATTTAATACAAGCTATCTCACCAGCCCGATTTTTACGAAAAAGAATCATTTCCGGTAAATGAGTAACATACCCAGGATACTATGGAAATTTTTTCTTGCTATTTATACCTGAGCTCGTTAATCTTTGGCCATCAATTCGTTGTAATTGAGGGATTATAGGTGCAAAGCATTGAAATTTTTCAAATAGATGCATTTACGGACAAAGTATTTCATGGGAATCCAGCAGCAATTTGTCTACTAACCGAATGGCTGAACGATGAGTTATTGCAAGCGATTGCTGTAGAAAATAATCTCTCTGAGACTGCCTTCGTTATAGAAAATGATAATGCATTTGAAATCCGATGGTTTACGCCCAAAGGGGAGGTTAGTCTTTGCGGTCACGCCACTTTAGCGGCTGCCTTTCTTCTTTTCGAGCTCGACAAGTGCCAACAAGATATCGTTCACTTTTCTAGTTTAAGCGGCTCTTTATATGTAAAAAAAGAGAATGATCTTTTGACGATGGATTTTCCTCGCTTATATTTTTCTCCAACACCTGCCAGTCTTTTTAATGACATAATTGATAAACCCATTGTAGAAGCTTTTGAGAGTGATCTGGACTATTTGGTTATCCTCGAAGATGAAAATCAAGTTTTACAAACGCAAGTAAAGCTAAAAACCCTAGCAAGACTTCCTAAGCGGGGTTTAATTTTGTCTGCAAAAGGAAATGAATCAGACTTCTATTCACGTTGTTTCTATCCAAAACATAATATTTTCGAAGATCCGGTGACGGGTTCTGCACACTGTGTATTAACACCTTTCTGGTCAGAAAAACTTAATAAAAAACGATTAACAGCAACTAAGGGTTCGGTTCGTAAAGGTGAGCTTATTTGCGAATTACTTAATGATCGCGTATTAATTTCAGGAAATTGTCGCTGGTATATGAAAGGCCACTTATTTATCTAATGCCAAGTAGGCGTTAGATTTATTAAAAGGAGTTAGCTAATGTCATCTCACCCGGGCAAATTATTTCGCCGACTGATCCAGGAAAATCCACCATTGCAGGTAGTTGGAACCATCAATGCCTACATGGCAATGCTTGCTGCTGATGCCGGGATTAAAGCAATTTATTTATCAGGCGCAGGGGTAGCAAATGCGGCTTTTGGGCTTCCCGATTTAGCGATGACGAGTTTAACTGAAGTCACTGAAGAAGCGAGAAGAATTACAGCCGCTTGTGACTTACCACTATTAGTAGATATTGATACGGGCTGGGGCCACGCTTTCAATATCGCACGCACGATTCGTTCGATGGAAAACGTGGGCGTTGCCGCTGTTCATATGGAAGATCAGATAAACGCAAAACGTTGTGGTCATAGGCCGAATAAAGGGATAGTAAAAAAAGAAGAAATGGGGGATCGTTTAAAGGCAGCGGTTGATGCGAGAGTAAATCCTGATTTTGTCATTATGGCGCGTACAGATGCTTTTGCTAGCGAAGGATTACAAGCAGCCATTGAGCGCTCCCAGTATTATGTGGAGTTAGGGGCTGATATGATTTTTGCAGAGGCTCTTAACTCATTAGAAGATTACCGCGAATTCACGCATAACGTACAAGTTCCCGTATTAGCGAACATTACCGAATTTGGTAAAACACCGCTTTATACGCGAGATGAACTACAAAGTGTAGGAATTAAACTCATTTTATATCCTCTTAGCGCATTTAGGGCCATGTCTTACGCTGCTGTAGAGACATACAAAACAATAGTGCAAGAGGGTACACAAAAAAGTTTGATAGAAAAAATGCAACCACGGGCAGAATTGTACAGAATCTTAAAGTATCAGGAATACGAAAATAAGTTAGACCAATTTAGGGAGCATGAAAGTGAGTAATTCAGGTTTAGAAGGAATTGTTGCCGGTCAATCTGCCATAGCAACCGTTGGCAAAGAAGGGGTAGGGTTAAACTATCGGGGCTATTCAATTGACGATCTCGCGGCGCACTGCTCGTTCGAAGAAGTTGCTTATCTTTTATTATATGGAAAGTTACCCAATTATTCAGAATTGGAAACCTACGTAAATAAATTAGTAAGCTTGCGAGACCTACCACAGCCTCTTAAAGAAATTTTAAAAATGATCCCTCGAGATACCCATCCTATGGATGTGTTGCGCACGGGGTGCTCTTTTCTAGGCAATTTAGAACCTGAAGAAAATTTTTCACAAGAACATGCGATTGCTGATCGTTTACTCGCTATTTTTCCGGGAATGTTGTGTTTTTGGTATTGCTATCATTTCCAAAACCGTGAGATCAGCGGACAAACTGATGACAGTAGTGTCGGCGGGCATTTTTTAGAACTATTACATGGAAAGCCTGCGCCTAAATTGCAACGCGAAATGATGAATGTCTCTCTCATTTTATACGCTGAGCATGAATTTAATGCGTCAACTTTTGCAGCACGCGTAACGGCGGCTACACTGTCTGATTTTTACTCCGCCATTACTAGCGCTATTGGTACGCTTCGTGGACCCTTGCACGGTGGAGCGAACGAAGCTGCGATGGAGCTTATCGAGCGTTTTGATACTCCAGAACAAGCCGAGAAAGAGTTATTAACGATGCTTGCCAATAAAGCCAAAATTATGGGTTTTGGGCATCGTGTTTATAAAGATTGTGACCCGCGTTCTGACATTATTAAAAAATGGGCAGAAAAATTAGCGCAAGAAAAAGGTGAGTTATTGCTCTTTAAAATATCCGAACGTATTGAGGAAATAATGAGAAGGGAAAAGAAACTATTTCCTAACCTTGATTTTTATAGTGCGTCCGCCTATCACTTTTGTGACATTCCTACGCCTTTATTTACTCCAATTTTTGTTATGTCACGCATTACCGGATGGTCGGCACATGTATTTGAACAACGCGCCGACAATCGATTAATTCGTCCTACCTCTGAATATATAGGACCAGAGCCCCGTCCATTTGTTGCTATTAATGCTAGAGGATAATCATGCACTCCACGGTCGAAGATAATATTAAGCCTCCTTTTGATGAAGAAATAACAGCGATTGCTGAGTATGTTTTAAATAAAGAAATTAAAAGCCCTTTGGCTTATGAAACAGCGCGCTTGTGCTTAATGGATAGCCTTGGCTGCGCTATTCTTGCTTTAAACTTCGAGGAATGTACCAAACTTCTAGGCCCTATTGTTCCTGGAGCTGAATTACCCGGTGGTGCGCGAGTTCCGGGAACATCTTACGAATTAGACCCTGTACAAGCCGCTTTTAACATTGGAACGTTAGTGCGTTGGCTGGATTTCAATGACACGTGGTTGGCGGCAGAATGGGGGCATCCCTCCGATAATTTAGGCGCGATTCTTGCCGTTGCAGACTACATTAGCCGTAAAAATGTAAAAGAGGGTAAGCCTTCTTTAATAATGCAAGATGTTTTAACCGCAATGATCAAAGCGCATGAAATCCAGGGATGTTTAGCTTTAGAAAATAGTTTCAACAGGGTGGGTCTTGATCATGTTATTTTAGTGAAAGTTGCCAGCATAGCCGTAACTTGTAAACTTTTAGGTGCAGATCTTGATATGACCCAGCGGGCACTCTCACAGGCATTTGTTGATGGGCAAAGTTTACGTACATACCGTCATGCACCGAATGCGGGTTCCAGAAAGTCTTGGGCAGCAGGGGATGCAACAGCACGTGCAGTACGACTAGCTTTAATGAGCGCAAAAGGAGAAATGGGGTACCCGAGCGCTCTAACGGCCCCTAAATGGGGTTTTTATGATGTATTATTTAAAGGAAAGCAATTTTCCTATCAAAGAGATTATGGTAGTTATGTGATGGAAAACGTACTTTTCAAATTGTCATATCCTGCCGAATTTCATGCACAAACCGCAGTAGAATGTGCAGTTAAGCTGCATCCTGAAGCTATCGCTCAATTGGATGACATAGCAAAAATTGAAATTACCACGCATGAGTCGGCAATACGTATTATTAGCAAACAGGGAGCATTGTACAATCCTGCAGATAGAGACCATTGTTTGCAATATATGGTGGCGATAGGGCTCTTACATGGCGACTTGCGTGCTGCGCATTATGAAGATGAAATAGCAGCGGATCCACGTATTGATGAATTACGAAATAAAATGGTAGTTAGCGAAAACGAACAATTTTCAAAAGATTATCTAGATCCTGAAAAACGCTCTATCGCAAATAGTTTAAAATTAATATTTAAAGACGGTAGCGAAAGCCAACAAATAACAGTTGAATATCCTATCGGCCATAAAAGAAGAAGAGAAGAAGGCCTACCCGTATTATTAGCTAAATTTAAACAAAACTTGGAAACCCAGTTTTCAACAGAAAAGACTACTCAAATCATTAACACAATGAGCGATACAAACACTTTAGCTAGAATGTCAGTAGCAGATTTCATGTCTATGTGGAAAATTTAATATCAAATTCCAGGATTAGACCAATCGGCCATAATCCTGGAAATAATCACTATCTCCAACAACGTACTTGGCCCCAGCGATTAGTCCAACAATCAGGGTTGCCTACAATAGGCCTAGCCCAAGGCCCGGGACTGTTAGGAACACATCTGCCAAAAGCAGTAGCATGATAACCAAAACCACACCCATTGGCGGCATTAGCATTAGTAGAATAAAATATACCCAAAGAAAGAAATGCACCCAGAGCTACAATCCCAAATATTTTAGGAAGGTAATTTGTATTCGCTCTCATGATCAACTCCTTATCAAAAAAAGCTGTACAAAATTAGTATAGAATCTCTCGAGAGTTTTTGCGTAATGTAGGCTAGCGTCAAAGACCAAGTATCATCACCTTTTTTTGAACAATGAATAATGAGCAGATGGGTCAAGCAGGAGTTTGAGGGATGACTTTCTATCCAAAACGAAGGAAAACATTAGGAATACAATATTGCTTAAAAAAGGGGGGCAAGTATATACTTTTGCCTACGCCGTTGTAGCTCAGTTGGTAGAGCAATTGATTCGTAATCAATAGGTCGTGTGTTCGATTCACATCAACGGCACCAGTAAAATCAGTGGGTTAAAGACGAAAACTAAAATGCAAATATAATTTAGTGGCACTCTAGTGGCAATAAACCACAACAAACAATTTAAATTATCTTAATTATTGTTAATAAAATGCTTAGCCAATCTACGTATTGTAAACTGTAGACGACGAACCTCGGATGTTAAATCCAAAATATAATTGGCAAGATCATATACATCAGAACTTTGTATTTGACACTCAGTATTTAATCGACGGTTTTTTTGAGTGATAATGCCCGCCTGATTAGAAATTAGTTGGGAATGTATAGCTTGATTGCGTTCGGGTGTAATTTTTCCAACGACTTTTAAAATATGCGCTGTTTGTGTTTGTTCCTCTTCTTTACCAATCCAATGATGTGTTTCTTCGAATAGTTTTTTTAGTGCTTTACTGAGATGTTTTGCTTGATCAGTCAAATTGAGTTGATGAATACCTGTTCTTAAAGGTGTTATGTTCGTTGTTAATTCAATAAGCTCGGC
>NZ_LR134419.1 GCF_900637865.1 Legionella adelaidensis | reverse complement strand
CCTTCGGCTACCGTAGGTGAGGGCTGCGAAGAGGCAAATATTTCTGCAACTCCTTGCTCAGGTATGGCAGTGACAACCGGCTTTTCTCGGACAGGAACCTCTTGTTCCTCCATTGGCTCTTGCTTTTTAGGTCCAACCGCTAAATCGGGTTTTTTAGCAGGCTCTATCTCGATTTTTTGTAAAGCATCAATACCTTTAGCTAGTTCACCGTCAATCTCAGTAAGAAAAGAATCAACAGGTTCAGCTTTTGGTAAGCCCACAATAATCTCATCATTAGATGCATGTGCCTGTCTAACACTCACCTCATCAGCAACGCCATCTCTTACACCCAGCTCTCTTATTTTTCTCTGAGTTTCTGCAGTTTTTATTTCCTCTGCCTGACGCTGTTTTTCTGCAAGGGCTTTTGCTGCTTCTTCCCGCTGTCTTTGTTCCTCCTCTTTTCTTTTTGCCTCTTCTCTTGCCTTTTCTAGTTCCTCTTTTTTCCTCAGGTCAATTGCGACTTTCACTAACTCTTCTGACTCTGGATGATTGTCAATATATGCGGATAGTGCTTGCAATACATTCGGCTCTAATTCTTTTTGCGCTCCTTTGGTTCCTTGTTTGAACGCTTTGCTTAATGAAGTCTGAATATCCGCTTGTTCTTCCTCATCATCTTCATCATCCAAGTTCATTCCTTGTCTTCTTTTTGCCATCATTGCAGCTATAAAAGCTTGTTGGCCCATAGGTTTTGCAGGTGCGGTTTGTTCTTCAATAGCATCTCTGATAACCGTATTTAAATTACCTGCATCTCCCACAATAGCCGACAACCTTTGTTGTTCAGGATTTAGAGCAACACCTTCGGAATGTACCATAGCGAGCTCTACCAATTTAGTAGCTAAATAGGACTTGTTAACCCTAGCCTCTTCTCTTTTCGCTCTTTCCTGCGCTGCTTGCGCAATTCCTTCTGCATCTACACTGGGCTTTTGGGCTGTTGGTTTTTTCTCTTCCTCAGCAGAAGCACGGGGTACAGCAGTAGGCTGTTTTTTAACTGCAGTTACAAAAAGATCTACGGGCGGTGGTGGAGGCGGTGGTGGAACCACACCAGAGCCACCTCTTATTGCGCTACCTGCCATTGGAGGAGGAGGTGGTGGTGGTGGTGGTGGCGGCGGAACCATGCCAGGTTTTTTGGGTTCACCGCCTTGTGCTGGAGCCGGGGGCCCACCTTTTCTTGCGCCACTTGCCATTGGAGGAGGCGGGGGTGGAGGGACCACGCCCTGTGCAGGGACTTCAATTTGTGGCATTTCTTGCTTTGCCGCAGCCGCTTTTTTCTCTGCAAGTTTGGCTAGTTCTGTACCGACCTGCTCTTTTACTGATTTCAATTTGGCATCTAACGTCTTTTTGGTGCCCGTTAGATTTTTTAATATGGACTCCTGTTCTTTCGCTGTTTCTATATAGCTTTGCTGCGTAGCTTTAGCTGTTTCAAGTTTGCTGCGAAGTGAGCTCAATTCTTCAATTAGGCGCGAAATATCTTCATTTTTTGTTTTTATGGATTTCTCATAGAGGTTAATTTCATCTTCCTTTTCGCTTTGAGCTTGTTCTGCCGTTCTTTCTGGAGGAGGTGATTTCTTTCCTAATCCTCTAGCGGTAGATAACATCTCTGCCAGATCTATACCACTATTTTTTGTCGTAGTCTGAGCCTGTACTGGTTCCTTCGCTGATTTCAAGACAGGTTTAGACCCTGTTATTTGAGCAAAAAGCGCTCCTCTTGCCGAAGCTGTACTCATTGTAGGTGCAGGTGGCGGTGGCGGAGGGGGGGCGCCTCTCCTAACTTCGCCTTGGGGAGGAGGAGGCGGCGGTGGAGGGGGACCACCTCTCCTAACTTCGCCTTGCGGAGGAGGAGGCGGTACCGATCTGGCTCTGGACTCAGCTTGTACTTGAGCACTTAACTTACCTATTTCTTGTTGAATATTTCTTTTGATGCCATCTATTTCCATTAAAGTTTTTTGAATAGCGCCCTTATTTGCCTCTACAAGCGCTTGAGGTTTCTGGAGACTTGCTAGTTCATCTCGAATACGTCGAACCTCTCCGGACAATAGTTTTTGCCTTGCAACTAAAGTCTCTTGTTCCTTTCTTAAATCAGATAATTTAGTCATATGTATCTCACTAAACCTAAAACTCAATCATACTGCAATAATATTAAGCATATATTAAGCGCTTTAATTTAACAAGGTGACTTATATTAGATCAGAATTAAGGGGGGGGATTGGCCTATAAAACAAGGTAATTACTGCAATTTTTTTTGCCAAGGGGGTATATCTTTAATGTAATTTTAGGGAGAACAACAATAAGTCAACGATTGATTATATCTTTTTTAACTTCCAACGCTTATGTAGCCATAACCATTGTTCCGGGTGGGCTACTATGATGCGTTCAAGTGCTTTATTGTATGCCAAGGTATTTTGATAGATTGCTTCTTGGGAATTCGGAGACTCTTGCCAAAAGATGGGATCATAAAACTCTAAAATATGGTGCCCTTTTTTTACTCTATAACCTGCCGCAGGGATCACGGGAACGCCTGTGTGACGAGCAAAGCTTGCCAAACTTCTATAGGTCCCTGCTTTTTTTCCAAAAAACTCTGCAGCAATACCATCTCGATTAGCTAGAGAAGCATGTTGGTCTAATACAAAAACTACTGCGTGCTTTTGATCT